>JABMOP010000299.1 GCA_013204125.1 Rhodospirillales bacterium
CATGCGGACCTTTTGGGCCAAATCGAAGCCGGCATCCCAGATGAGACCCGTGTGTTTGTCGCAAAGACGGCGCCTGATCTTCGCGATGCCTACGGTATCGATCAATCGGAATGTGAAGTTCCGGACGGGCGCGAAGATTGGAGCCAATGGATCGAAGGCTTCGAGGTTTGGGTCGAAGCCCCGCGCCGGTCACGCCCGGCGATTATGTATACTTCCGGCACCACCGGGCGGCCCAAGGGCGTCGTCAAACAACCGTTGGAGCCGGACCAAATTGAAACCGGCGCAAAAATCGCCGCCATGACGTTCGGGCCGCGCGCCGGCATGGTCTCGCTTCTCTGTGGGCCGTGCTATCACTCGCCCTTGGATGTGCAGGCGCGCCAAGCCTTGACCTACGATGCCGATTTGGTGATCCAGCCGCGCTTTGAAGCCGAAGAATTTTTGGCCCTTACAGAAAAATTTGGCGCCACAAACGCCCATATGGTGCCGGTCATGTTCGTGCGGCTTTTGAACCTAGCAGAAGATGTGCGCGCCAAATACGATATCAGTTCAATCGAACATATTATCCACGGCGCTGCGCCGTGCCCGATCGAAGTCAAACGCGCCATGCTCGATTGGTGGGGCGAAGTGTTTGTCGAATATTACGGCTCGACCGAGCTTGGCGTACCGGTGCTGGGAACAAGCCAGGATTGGCTGGCACGGCCGGGATCGGCCGGCAGATTGGTGCCCGGCGCGACCATCAAGATCATTGGCGAAAACGGCGAAGAATTGCCGCCCGGCGAGGTTGGCGAGATTTATACCGGATCGACCAGCCGCGCCAAATTTACCTATAAGGGCCGGGACGGGGACCGCGCCGAAGCCGAATTGAACGGCATGTATTCGATGGGTGATCTCGGCTATATCGACGAAGACGGCTATATCTTCATTTCCGATCGCAAACGCGACATGGTGATATCGGGCGGCGTCAATATCTACCCGGCCGAAATCGAAGCGGTGCTGACCCAAATGGAAGGGGTTGGCGATTGCGCCGTGTTCGGCATCCCAGACGACGAATTTGGCGAAAAACTGATCGCCTATGTGGAGACGGCGAACGGCGCTGATTTGGATGCCGGCAGGGTCCAGGACCATCTCCGCGCCCATCTTGCCAATTACAAAGTGCCGAAGATTATCGAATTCCACGAAGAATTGCCGCGCACCCCGACGGGAAAAATAATCAAACGTGAATTGCGCGATCCCTATTGGCGCGAAGCCGGGCGCTCCATCTAACCAACCTTAAAGAAACACGAGGGAAAAATGGCCTACGAAGATATTGTTACAGAAACCCAAGACGGCTGGCTCGAAATTTCTATCAACCGCCCGGAAAAGCGCAACGCCATGCGCATGAAAACCGCCGAAGAATTGATGGACGCCATGACCATTGCTGAAATGGATACCGCCATCAACGGCATTATCTTGAAAAGCACGGATCGTGGCTTTTGCGCCGGCGTCGATACATCCGATTTTGCGACCAGCGACGACCGCATATTTGACCGCTACCGGTCCCAGCGCCATACCATGAAACTGAACCAGCTTATTCGGTTCCTGCCCGATTACACCAAACCGATTATATCGGCGATCGAAGGCTATGCTCTCGGCGGCGGGTTTGAGATGGCGCTGATGGGTGATATTTTGATTGCCGACACCGAGGCCAAGCTCGGCCTGCCGGAAGGCAAATTGGGCATTATTCCAGGCGGTGGCGGAACGCAAACTCTGCCGCGCCTGATCGGCAAGAACCTCGCCAAGGAAATGATGTGGACCGGGCGGCTTATATCGGGTACCGAAGCCAAGGAATACCGCATCGTCAATCACGTAACCGAAGCTGGCGGCACTTTGGACAAAGCGCGCGAAGTGGCGGGCGAAATATCCAAGCTCGCGCCCTTGTCGGTTATGTATTCCAAAGCCGCCATCAACCGCGGCGTCGAAATGACCCTGGCGCAGGGGCAGGCGTTGGAGCGGGATCTCTCGTTCACGCTTAATTTCAGTGAAGACCGAGTAGAAGGTTTGGACGCGTTCAAAGAAAAACGCGCCGCGGATTTCAAAGGAAACTAGATACACGTTGAGTTAATAGGAGGAATGAAATTGGCTAAAAAAGATATTGCCATCGTCGGTTATGCGGAAACCAAAATCGATCTCAACACCGGCCGCAGCCCGCTTGATTTAGCCGGCGAAGTGCTGGACGGATTGTTGGAACAAACCGGCCTTGAAAAAGACGCCATTGACGGCTTTGCCGTCTGCAGCGCCATGTCGGGGATGTCGACTCCGTTCTGGTCGGTGGTCGTTTCCGACTATTTGGGGATGGAGTTGAATTGGTGCCAGCAAGTGGATATTGGCGGCTCGTCGCCCTTGGGCGCGGTATCACGTGCGGCTTCGGCCATTCGCGACGGCCAATGCGAAATCGTTTTCGTATTGGGCGCTGATTCTCAATCGTCGAACAATTATTCCAATCCGCGCGGCTGGCAGCCGGAATTCCAGATACCGGTCGGTCTGATGGGACCGCCCGGCGCCTTCGGCTTCATTACCAACCGTTATGATGGGGTCTATGGGCTCGATTATACGGCGCTGGCAAAAATCGCCGTGACCCAGCGCGATCACGCGATCATGAACGACAATGCCTATGA
>JABMOP010000300.1 GCA_013204125.1 Rhodospirillales bacterium
GCCATGCACGAAGCCTTGGATAAATCCGGCGCCGGCGCCGGCGGCACCCGTAATATTTCCGGCACCAACCATTTTCATGTCCTTCTTGAGGATGAGCTGGCCAATCTCCATCAATGCGAAGCCGCCCTGATTTTCACCTCCGGCTACGTCGCCAATTTAACAACCCTCAGCACCATCGGCGCCATGATGCCGGGCCTCGTTATTGTTTCCGATTCGCTCAATCATAATTCAATGATCGCCGGCATCCGTCATTCGCGCGCCGAAAAGAAAATATTCGCCCATAACGATTTGGACGATCTGCGCGCCAAATTGGACGAGATTGAAAAAGGCCGCCCAATCATGATCGCCTTTGAATCCGTCTACTCGATGGATGGCGATATCGCCCCAATCGAACAGATTTTAGATATCGCCGACGATTACGGTGCCCTTACTTTCATCGACGAAGTTCACGCCGTCGGCCTCTACGGCGAAAATGGCGCCGGCGTAGCGGAACGCGAAGGCCTTATGAACCGCATCGACGTCATCCAGGGAACCCTGGCCAAAGGCTTCGGCGTCGTCGGCGGCTATATCGCCGGCTCGGCGGCGCTTTGTGACTTCATCCGCTCCTACGGCGATGGATTTATATTTTCAACAGCCATTCCTCCTTCGGTTGCGGCCGGCGCGCTCGCCAGTGTCCGCTATGTGCGCGCCCATAATGAGTTGAGAGAACTCCATCAGGAACGCGCCGCCCGCCTAAAACAAAAGCTTGCCGAAGCAGGCATCCCAGTGATGCCGTCGGTCAGCCATATCGTTCCGGTGCTGGTCGGCGATCCGGTGTTGTGCAAACAGGCAAGCGATCAGCTTTTGTACAATCACAATATCTATGTCCAGCCGATCAACTATCCGACGGTGCCGCGCGGAACCGAACGGCTGCGCTTCACGCCGACGCCGCTCCACAATGATGCGGTGATGGACGAAATGGTCGCCTGCTTGACCGAAGTTTGGAAGCAGCTCGGCATCAAAGTCGCCGCCTGAAAACGCCGCCCGATATTTTTTGCGCCGCCGCCACCCCACAACCTTGGGGTGCCCGGCCCGGCTGTGTTAGGATACGCGCCCGACCTTTAAAACGAGCGCAACTTAGCCAATCCGAACATGTATGCCGATAACACGCTGACCCCGAGAGAAGCTATCCGGCTCTGCGCACTGGGCACTTTGGCGTCTGGGCCGATGGGCTACGATGCGTTGGTGTTCGCGGTGCGCCATTTTATCAGCCGCATTACCGGCCCATCGCTGGAACTGATGGGCGAATCCATTGAGCTTCTCAAATTCGAATCCCTGATCGAAGAAAATGCGGGCGGCGACGGCGCGCCGGAACTTTCGATGACCGATCAGGGCCGCGCGGTATTTTTAACCCTCATGCGGGCCAATCTTCGCGC
This sequence comes from Rhodospirillales bacterium, assembly GCA_013204125.1. GTDB lineage: Bacteria > Pseudomonadota > Alphaproteobacteria > Rhodospirillales > UBA2165 > JABMOP01. The sequence goes on from JABMOP010000300.1 coordinate 1,416, forward strand.
CGCTTCGGGTGACATCAACGATCTAGTGATGGCCTTGAAAATCCGCTTCATCGGCAAATTGCCGGCGAAAGATCAGCTTGGCCAAGCGGAAATTCTGATCGAGGCGTCCGAATCGGAACTGGCGCGCATCGAAGATCTTCGCGATCACCACAAAGCAGATTCCCCGAGGCTCGCCGAATGGCTGGAAATCGAGGTCGCAATGCTTGCCGACCGGCTGGATTGGCTGATGCATCTCCGCGCCCAAATCACCGAAGAAGGCGATAGCTCGCGCCATTCCGCTTAGAACATATGCTGGCCACCGGTCACCCAAATTTCGGTGCCGGTGACATAGCTCGAATCCTCGCCCGCCAAATAATAAATAGCGCGGGCGACATCTTCGGGCGTGCCCATCCGGTTCAACGGGATGCGCGGGATCAACATTTCGTATTCCGGCTGGATCATGCCGGTTTCGATCTCGCCGGGGGAAACCGCATTGACGCGAACACCGATTGCCGCAAACTCGTTCGCCATTTCGCGGGTCAGCGCCGACAAGGCCGCCTTCGACGATGAATAGGCCGACCCGGCGAAGGGATGGATCATATGACCGGCGATCGAGGTGACGTTGACGATGGCGCCGCCGCCCGATGACAGCGCCTGCGCGAACCCCCGACCAAGTTTTAAGGGCGCAAAGAAATTGAGTTCGAAAACCCCCCGCCAAGCGTCGATATCACCGTTGAGGCAGCCCAGCCGTTCCTGATTGGGCGATTTCGGCGACATGCCGGCATTGTTGACCAAAGCGTGCAGCGGCTCCCCGCCCAGGGCCGCTTTGGCTTCGGTGATAAAATTCTCGACACCGCCCGTGTCAGCAAGATCAACCGAGATATGTGCCGCCCAGGCTTCGTTCAATCCGCATTTTTCGGGCGGCGCCCCCCGAGAGCAGGTAATCACCCGCCACCCCCTCTCGATAAATAGCAGGGCGGCCGCGTGACCGATGCCGCGGCTGGCGCCGGTGATGATGGCGGTTTTTCTTCCCTTCTCCATAGGCTTCCTTAATGCGATATTGTTCCACATACCTTATATACGATTTCGGGCGATCATGTGTTCCAGATTTGAAAATAACGCGACCTTTGAAGAAGTGGCCCTGAGGTTCGATCTTGGGCCTCTTTCCGTAGCCGCCGCAGAATTCGCAGCCATGCCCGAAATTCGCCCGACCAACCGCGTGCCGGTGATTGGCGCCGGCGGCGTTCTGACCATGCTGCGCTGGGGGCTCGAAGTTTCATGGGATGCCAAGCCCATGATCAACGCCCGCGCCGAAACTTTGGCCGATAAACAAACGTTCCGCCCGCATTTAAAAAATCGCTGCCTGATCCCCGCCACCGCCTATTTCGAGTGGCGCACCGAACCTCACCGCAAAATCAAAACCCGCATTCACTTGGGCAGTGATAAATTATTCGCCTTTGCCGGACTGTATGCAGACGACCGCTTTACCATCGTCACCTGCCGGCCGTCCACATCCATCGAACACATCCATTCGCGTATGCCGGTCATTGTCGCGCCGCAAAACGAAGCCCAATGGATATCCCCTGACTTAAAATTCGAAGAGGCGGCAAGCGCTCTGATCCCATTGGAGGCCGGCCAATTGGCATTTGAAGACGCCGAACCGCCGCCTCGGCAGAAAGACTTGTTCGGCGATTAAAACCAGCAAGCCGGCCCGGCTCCCCCAGGCCGACCCGGCTCCCCTATGCGCAGCAATGAGCGACCCCCTATATCTTGGGGCCGGACGCGACAAATTTTTTACGGTCCGGGCATATGCATTTATGTGCATTCATGTGCATTCATGTGCTTTTGCACGCTTTTACGGGGTGCGTCTTCCGGGCACCGACCTAGCAATTGTTGAGATGCAGCATGAGGGAGACTCATCTTATTCACGATATCAAAGAGCAGACCGCCTATATAGAACAAAATAGGTACATTTCAAGGGGCGGAAAAAAAATCGGGTTTGCGCGCGCATTGTCCAACCGCTCCGGGCTTAAGCCCTTGAACGGATCGCGACCAAGAGATTGGACCACAGCGCTCATGATATTTGTTCTTGAAGTCACGGTTGTATTCAGATCATTTTGGAATAGCCGCATAAATAAAATCGAGGATATAGGGGCCGAAATCCTCCGGCAAATCCGCGGACAGACTATCGATGATCGATGCCGACATGGCGTCGCCGATCACCTCGCGGCGCGCGGCGGCCAGCGCCCGCAGGAATTCCGGGGTGAACTCGGGGTGCGGCTGCAATGTCAGGATATGGTCGCCGACGCGCAGCCCGGCAAAACGGCAGAAATCCGACGAGGCGATGATTTCCGCGTTTGGCGGCAGCGCGACGACCTGGTCCTGATGCCAGGCGAGCAGGGAGGCGGGTGCATCCCGGCCCGCCATATCGTAACGTTTCAGCCCGCAGGACCAGCCGCCGGAAAATTTCTCGACCTTGCCCCCCAACGCCTCCGCGATAGCCTGATGCCCGAAACAGATTCCCACCAGCGGCGTCCGCTCCTCATGCACACGACGCAGGAATGCATACAGTTTCGCAATCCAGGGGAAGCCGTCATACACGCCGCAACTCGAGCCGGTGACGACCCAAGCGTCGGCAACGGACGGTCGTGCCGGAAAATCATCCGCCAGCACGGCAAAGGTTTCAAACGCGATGTCCGGCCGGCCAAGCAGCCGCATGAACATCTCGTTGTAATCGCCATGTACATCGCGGAGTTCGTCCGGCGAATTCCCGGTCTGCAGGATTCCAATTCTCATAATCCGACCTTGTCGCGAAGAGCATACCACCAGGACCCGAGAGTCGAATAAGGTGCGCGGAGCAGCCGCCCCCCTGGAAACGACACCCAGGGAAGCCCCGCGAACCCATCGAAACGCGATAGGTCACCATTGATCGCCTCGGCCAGAATGCAGCCGAACAGATGCGAGCCCGTTACGCCATGGCCGCTATAGCCGTGGGCGAAATAGACATTCTCCTCGAGCCGCCCAAGCTGGGGAACCCGCGTGAAGGAAAGGGCAAAATTTCCGCTCCACGCATAATCGACCCCGATTCCCCGAAGCAATGGAAACACTTTTTCCATATTGGGGCGGATTTTTGCGACGATATCGGCCGGATCCGTGCCGCCATAGACGACACCGCCGCCGAAGATCAGGCGCCGATCCGCGGAGAGCCGGAAATAATCCAATATGTACCGGCAATCCTCAACGCACATATCCGTCGGGAGGAGCGAAGCCGCGCGTTCGGCGTCAAGCTGTTCGGTCGCGATCATCTGCGTCGATACAGGCATGACCCGCGCGGCAAGTTCCGGCACGGCCTGTCCGAGATAGGCATTGCCGCAAAGCACGACGGTTTTCGCCGTGATGGTTCCCATGGACGTTTTTACAATGGTTTTCCCGGCGGTTTTCCCGGCGGATCGATCGATTCCCGTCACCGGCGACAGTTCGAAAATCCGCCCGCCCAGAGATTCGAAGGCGCGGGCTTCGCCAAGGGCCAAATTCAGCGGATGCATATGCCCGCCGGACCGATCCATCATTCCCCCGACATAGAGGTCGCAGGCGACGTGCCGGCGGATACCGTCCCGATCGAGCATTTCATGATCGTCCATACCGTGCCGCCGCCACAGCGCCTGCTTCGCTTCCAGCGCGCGCATGTGCCTGGCCGTATAGGCGGCATAAACGTTGCCATGCTTGAGGTCGCAGTCGATGCTGTAGCGATCCACCAGGCGGTAGATGATCCGGGCGCCTTCCTGCAGAAGCCCACCGACGAAGGCGCCCGTTTCCGGCCCGTGCCGCCGCTCAATAACATCCAGCCCGGCGTTGAGGCCGTTCACCACCTGCCCGCCATTGCGGCCCGACGCGCCCCATCCAATACGGGCGCCCTCAACAAGGGTGACGTCATAGCCTTTTTCGGCGAGGTGGATTGCCGTGGACAGGCCGGTATAGCCGGCGCCGACGACGCAGATATCCGCCACCTCCCCGCCCGTCAGGATCACCGGATTCCGGGCGGTGTTCGCCGAGGCCGCGTAGTAGCTGCCGGGATAGGAGCCGTCCCCCGCATAGGTCTGAGCCGTGCCGGTCATCATATGATCTCGAGATAGGCCGCGAATTCGAAATCGGTTACGTTGGATGCAAAGCCCGCTATTTCCTGCCGCTTGCAGGCCACGAACATGGTTCGGAGCGCTTCGTCGAAGAATGCGGGAATAATCTCGCCGTCCTCGAACGCATTCACGGCGGACGCCCAGTCCGCCGGCAGTTTCGGGAGGCGCTCCGAATATGCGCGGCCGCGAACCGGGGCGGGCGGCACGAGTTCATTCTCAATACCGTAAAGCGCCGCACCGAGGATTGCTGCGACGACGAGATAAGGGTTGGCGTCCGCGCCGGCGACGCGATGTTCGATGCGCCGTGACGCATGGTCGCCGCCGGGGATGCGGATAGCCGTCGTTCTGTTCTCATACCCCCAAGAAGCTAAAGTCGGCGCATGGGTATCGGGCCGCAGGCGGCGGTAGGAATTGTAATGCGGCGCGAAAACCAGCGTCGATTCCGACATCCCGTTCAGCAACCCCGCGACCGCGCGCGAAAGAACCGGGGATCCCTCGCTCGTCCCGTTGTCGAAGATGTTCCGGTCGTCCTCATCGATAATGTTGAAATGCACATGAAACCCGCTTCCGGACCGGGTGCCGTATGGCTTGGCCATGAAAGTCGCCGAAAGCTGATGCTTCCGTGCGACCCCTTTGACCAATCGCTTGAACAGCACCGCATCGTCCGCCGCTTTCAGCGGGTCGGATGTGTGCCGCATATTGATTTCAAATTGTCCGACGCCATTCTCGGCGAGCGCCGCATCCGCGGGCAGGTTCTGCTTCCTGCATTCCTCATAGACGTCCCAGAAAAAATCGCCAAAATCGTCAAGCTCATCGATGGAGAGGATTGCATCGGAATCGAGGCGTTTCCCCGTATAAGGAGAGATCGGCGGAACGGCGCTCTCCGCATCCGGATCGACCAGATAGAATTCCAGTTCGGTTGCAACGACGGGCCGCAGCCCGAGTACCCGATACCGTTCGACGATCCGAGCAAGCGCCTGGCGCGGATCGGCGAGATACGGCCGGGCGCCTTCCTCGAACATCCATAGTGGAATGAGCGCGCTCGGACGGGATGTCCAGTTTACCGGAATAATCCCCCGGCCTGTCGGAATGCAGTGTCCGTCCACATCGCCATTCGCAAAGACATGCTCGTTGCCAACGATATCTTCGCCCCAGATATCGACCCCGACGATCGACAGGGGCATGCGGATGCTGCCGTCGAGAACCTTTGTCACCTGGTCGATGGGAATGCGTTTGCCGCGGAGGATACCGTTGAGGTCGCAGACCGCCGCCTGAAGACTCGTTATTTCCTCATGCTCGGCGAGCCATGAAACAACATCCTCTACGGGCCCGGCATGAGCGCTCGAATCAGGATTCATGCCAAGATCTCCCCAGGGGTTTTAAAATAAGCCGGAAAATTACCGCAGTATCGAACAAATGGAAACTCCTGCCCGTCGCCTGCGGGTCAACACCGCCAAGGCCCAGGCCCCAAGATCAAGTTCATCAGCAAAGACATCAACCAAGCGAACCGGATTGTCCTCGCTTATCCAGGCCTCCAGGCATTCCGGAAACAACGTGCTCTGGCTTCGGCCCGCACCTTTAATAAAACGCTTCATCACAAAACCCCGCCAACGTCATGGCCGGTTTCTAACAGATATTATCCTGACAAAACGTTTTTAAACAGCCTGAGCCACAAGCGGACGTTGCGGTGGATTGCAGAGCCGTTGGATCAGAGCCATCCACGGCATCAAAACCGAAATTTAGTTCTCCGGAACACCCGCCTTGCGTAGACCCTATATATAGTGCTTCCGATATGCGGCGTCTTGAATGTTGATCGTTTTTCGTCTTACGCTGCGCTTTATTTCGTGCCGCCCCTGGGCACGCAGTTCCTCCAATTCCCACTTCGCGTCGTCGAGTCTCCCCGCTTGGCCGTAGGCTGCGACGAGCCATTCGCGAATCCAAGTTGCGTTTGGATTTCGCTCTAAAGCTTTCTTGAAGTTTTTGATGGCCGCTTCGTATTGGTTCATCATGAACTGGATCTTGCCAATCGTGTGGAAATACCAGAACGGAAAATGGGGATTGAGCCGCATCGCGTGTTTGATCTTTTCGAGCATCCCTTCGGTATGGCCGGCATCGACCTTGACGGCAGTCAAAAAGGCATGGGCGTCCGCATAGTTGGGGTCGAGTGAAATCGCTTTTTCCAGTGCTGCGATGGCGCGATCACCGTCATATGTTGCTCTACGCGACATCGCTCGGCCCAAGGCCCATTGGGCCTGTGGCAGATCGCTGTCGAGAGCGATGGCCTTTTCGATATGGTGAAGCCCAATTTTCCGGAATTCATGGCCAGTACTGCCAATTTCGTTTGCAAGAAAATATGCCGTACCAAGACTGGCGTAGGCTGCAGCAAAATTGGGGTCGAGTTTGATCGCCTGTTCGAACAATTGTCGCGATGTCAAATTGGCTTCTTTCGTAAAAAAGCTCTCGTATCGCCGGCCGCGAAGCCAAAGATCATAGGCTTCGGGACTGGCGGTCAGGCATCGGGCAAGTCGCGCTTTCTCGTTAGGTGTCAGCTTCACTTTCAGCGCGGCAATGACCTTGGCGCGGACCTCGTCCTGAAGATCAAAAATATTCTTTTCTTCCCTGTCGTAACGTTCTGCCCAAATATGTCCACCCGTTTCGGCGTCGATCAACTGAGCCGTAATGCGCACCTTGCCACCTGCCTTGCGTACACTGCCTTCGACCACGTAACGGACATTCAAATCCTTTGCCACAGCCCGAATATCCGGTGTTTGGCCCTTATAGGTAAAAGTCGACGTGCGGGAGATCACGATAAGGGCAGATAGTTTGGAGAGATCAGTGATCAA
>JABMOP010000301.1 GCA_013204125.1 Rhodospirillales bacterium
CCGCATACCATCGCCGCCACTTGCGTATCGAAAAATGGTTTCGGCAAAGCGTCCATGAGGCGGTGAAATATTTCCAAATCCTGGCGTGCCGCATGGAATACCTTCAAAACCTTCTCGTTCCGCATCAAATCCAGCAACGGCGTCAGATCCATTCCGTCCGCCATGGCGTCGATAGCCCGCGCTTCGTCTGCGCTGGCGACTTGGACGACACAAAGAATGGGCCAAAATGTGCTTTCGCGCATAAATTCCGTATCGACCGTCACGAACTCACTTGTCGATATTCGGTCACAAAATTCGGCGAGCGCCGCAGTATCTGTAATCAAGGGCATGGGCGATTAGTACAAGTTTTTTGAGCGAACTTAAAGCCGCCTCTGCAGGGCAAGAGACTTGCGCCGCCGGCTGCCCAGTGACATGGGATTGACGGATGATTTTTACGTGATGGAGGGGAGCCGCCATGAGCAGTCGTTATGTCGTTCATATGGAAGATGCCGACACCGGTGTGCAGCCGGGGAATGCGGGCACATTCCGCATGGCAGGCGGCGGGTAAAATCCAATCGGCGAAAATAGAGATAACGACCGCCGTTTACCAATAATAGAACGATCAGCCAAATTCAGTATCGGCGAGGCCTTGCGGAAATAGGGGACTATTTCAAAAGGACCATTCGGACAATCAGCAATTGGGTTTTAGCGCCCGAATTTGCACCGATTGAACCATCGAAAAAGGTCTATGGTCGCTGATTTTGATATCTTGAAACCCGGCTTGGATCAATGACTGATGGAGGTCGCTCTCTTCGCCTGCGCCGCCGAGCGAAGTATTGAATGACATCGGATCGCTCAGGACTTCGGATGGTAATGGTCCGTCCAACACTAAATCCCGCGCGCATAACAATCCCCCTCGGCGCAAAATGCGAAACGCCTCACTGAGCGCGGCCCCTTTGTCGGCTGCAAGATTAAAGGCGGCGTTTGCGGTAACGAGATCAGCGCAGGAATCTGCAAGGGGGAGGCGTTCCATATGGCCGGCGATCGCATTTAGGCGGCCAAAATCCATCGATGCCAATGCGCGCTGGGCCAGAAAAAGCATTTCCGGCGCCAAGTCGACGCCGATGATAAGTGCTCCCGGTGGAAGGTGGCTTGAAAGATAGACGCAATCAAGGCCGGCGCCACAGCCCAAATCAACGACAACCCGCGTCTCACCTAATTGGGAACCCGAAAATGCGAAGCCGCAACCGGAATAGGTGTCGCTAATCGACCGGGGCAGGGCGCGCGCCCATTTTTCGGGATAGCCATCGCTAAGAAGCCGGTCCCGATCGCCATGGGCGAAACTTCCGTCTCGCGCCATGCGGTCGTAGCGCCCGGCGATTTGGCTTTTAAGCGTTCGTTCCCAATCGGATGGCAGCGATGCGTTCACCAAATTATTAGTGCGGCATATGGTCCGGGTTCCAGAACGTGCCGGAACGGATCATGCCGGCGATGCGTTCGCCGTGTTCCATCCAGCAGTTTTCGTTGTACGTGGCCTGCTTTTCCGGATCAAAATCCACGCGCTCGGTGCGGGCTTCCCATTTGCCGTCGCCGAGATAATCGACAACCGCATAGGCCGGGCGCGGATCGCCGTCCCAGCTCATGCCAACCGCGGCGGCGCAGACAACGATCTGTTCCTTGCCGCCCTTGTCGATATGGCGCACCGAGGGCCCGTGAATATGGCCGTGCGCCATGATATCGGCATCGTAGCCTTTCAGCTTTTCCGCCAATTCATCATCGGTCAGGCGGAACGGGAAGGCGTCGGCATCGCCGATGTCATAGGGCGTGCCGTGATAGACGTGGAAATCATGGCCCATTTCCGGCGTATAGGTAATTGAGAACGGGCGTTTTTGAAGCCATTCGATTTGAGCGTCGGACAAACGATCACGGGTCATCGCCGACATGCGGAACATCCATTCCTGGTGCGGGCTTTTCGGCGTCATAGTTTCATCAAGCCGATTAGCCGCCCATAAATCCACATTACCGGCGATGACGTCGATTTCGGGTCGGTCCATCATGCGCTTGACGATTTCTTCCGGGTCCGGTCCGAGGCCGACGAGATCGCCAATGACGATGATTTTGTCAGGGTTTTCTTTGGCGACGGCGGCTTCTACCGCTTCCAGCTGAGGGATTTGTCCGTGAATATCGGAATAGAGGCAATATCTGAATTTCATAATAGTTCCTTTCCTAATCCCAGGAGAACAAATTTCTACCCATTGTCCGAAACGGGATCAGTTCGGCGATGGTTTTTCCGGCACTGTTTTCGAGATGCCTTAACGTATGCTTATTAATAGCAAAGGTCGGGGAATATCGGCAAACCTTTATATGTTAAAACATTACTCTTCATGTGGGTTTCGGCTGGATGTCAAAGGGAATAAGTGGCGGGCTTGTCACAGGCTCGATTAGAGGGTAAATCCGAGCCGGCGCATCGCGATTTTCTGCGCCGTTTCAACACTTCTTAAGGAAATTAATAACGGCCATGACCGGCACTACAGAATTGCATCCTTTTCGCACCCACACATGTGGCGAATTACGCCTTAGCGACGCCGGCCAAACGGCGCGGCTTTCTGGCTGGATTCATCGCAAACGGGATCACGGCAATCTTCTGTTTGTTGATTTGCGCGATCATTACGGCATCA
>JABMOP010000302.1 GCA_013204125.1 Rhodospirillales bacterium
CAATCCAACCATGCGCCGGTAGGCGATCAGTTGTTTATAGCCGAAGATTTCTCCCGCCGGGCGCACGGCAAGGGACAAAATGATGAAGATCAGCGCCCAATCGCCAAGTTCCCGGTCCAATTTTTGAACCGGATCATTGGTCAGCAACCGGGTGCCAAGGGCCGTATCTGAATAAAGCGCATAGATCAGCCAGACCAGCGGGATCAGGCCGGCGGCAAAGACCAGGGGTTTGAATATACGGCGCGGGTTTTTGAGGAGCATTAGTGTTTAAAAAAGTTCCATCAAATCCATGCCTTGATAAAGGCTGGCCACTTCTTCTTCGTATCCATTGAACCTTAAAGTCTGAACCTTGGGCGCAAACAATGCCTTCAAGCCGCCTTCGCCGGTGATGCGGCGTTCGGACCCTTGGCTCCAACGGGGGTGGTCACGATCCGGATAGACGTTCGAATAAAACCCGTATTCGCGCGGCGCCTGGATGTTCCAGGACGCCGGCGGCTGATTTTCAACGAACGAGATTTTGACAATGGATTTGATGCCCTTGAAGCCGTATTTCCACGGCACCACCAAGCGCACCGGCGCGCCGTTCTGGTTGGGCATCGCTTCACCGTGGACACCGACCGCCAACAGGGTCAGGGGGTGCATGGCTTCGTCCATGCGCAGGCCCTCCACATACGGCCAGGGCAGGATCGGGAATTTCTGCGACGGCATTTGTTTCACATCGACCAAGGTCTCGAAGGCGACATATTTGGCCTTGGACGTCGGGTTGAAGCGCTTCAGCACAGAACTTAAGGGGATGCCCACCCAGGGGATCACCATCGACCACGCTTCGACGCAGCGCATACGGTAGATGCGTTCTTCCAACTGGTGCGGGCGGATCAGATCATCAAGATCAAAGCGGCCGGTCTTTTCTGCATGGCCGGCGATTTCAATGGACCAGGGATTGGGTTTCAGCGAATGGGCGTTTTCTTTGGGGTCGGTCTTGCCGGTGCCGAATTCATAGAAATTATTGTAAGACGTGACGCCGTCGAGGCTGGTTGGCTTCTCCGCTTCGCCCCATTTGGTTTTTTTCACGTTTGAAAATTTTGCTCCGGCATGGGCCGGGCCGGCAAAGGCGGGCAACAAAGCGACGCCGCTGGCGGCGGCGGCGGCGGCCATAAAACTGCGCCGGTTTAAAATGGCCTCCTTAGCGGTGATTTCGGAGGATTTAACGTCGGACGCCTTTTTAATTCGGATAAGCATGTTGGAACTCCTGAATATTACCCTTGAAGGGGGGCCTAAATTTACGCGTTACTCCACAAACGCCTCAGTAAGGATAATATTCCCATTCTGGTCCTAAAAAGCGACTAAATTTAGTGAGCTTCGTCCCAATTGGCGCCAAAACCGGTATCGACGACCAAAGGCACGTCCAGATGGGCGACCTGTTCCATCGCCCGTTTGACCAGTTTGGCGGTGTCCTCCAATTGCTTTTCGGGCACTTCGAAGATCAATTCGTCATGCACCTGCAAGAGCATTTTGGCGGCCAACCCGGCGCCCGCCAATTCACCCGGCAGCCTAATCATGGCGCGTTTAATGATGTCCGCTGCGCCGCCTTGAATCGGTGCGTTGATGGCCGCGCGTTCGGCAAAATTTCGGCGCGCCGCGTTTTTATCTTCGATGCCGGGCGTGTGGCATTTTCGGCCATAGAGCGTGGTCACATAGCCAAGCTTGCGCGCATCTTCCTTGGTGCGGTCCATATAATCCTTGATCCCCGGATAGCGTTCGAAATAGGCCTCGATATAGGCTGCCGCTTCGCCCCGGCCGATGCCCAATTGGCGGGCCAGGCCAAAGGCGGATATGCCGTAGATGATGCCGAAATTGATGGCCTTGGCCTGGCGGCGGACCATCGGGTCCATGCCTTCGACGGGCACGCCGAACACTTGGGCGGCGGTCATGGCGTGAATGTCTTCGCCGTTTTTGAAGGCTTCGATCAAGACGTCGATTTTGGCGACATGGGCGAGAAGGCGCAATTCGATCTGCGAATAATCGGCGGATAACAAAACGCAGCCCTTTTCCGGAACAAAGGCTTGGCGGATTTTGCGCCCTTCTTCGGTGCGCACC
>JABMOP010000303.1 GCA_013204125.1 Rhodospirillales bacterium
CGCGTTTTGCGGTTGGCTGTGCCCTTTCGGCGCATTGCAGGAACTGGTTACTAAATTTGCGAAGCTGGTAGGCGTGCCGCAATTCCGCCCTCCCTGGTGGCTGCATGAGCGGTTGTGGCCGCTGAAATATATTATTTTTGTGGGCTTGTTCGCCTTGTTTCTGGGTGGTCAAGACTTGGCGATGCAGGGCGCCGAGATCGAGCCCTTCAAAACCGTTATTGTACTTGCCTTTGACAGAGCGTGGCCGTTCGTCGCCTATGCCGCAGCTTTACTTACCATCGGATTGGTCATCGAACGTTTCTTTTGCCGGTACCTATGCCCGCTGGGTGCGGCACTGGCCCTGCCGGCGCGACTACGCATGTTCGAATGGCTGAAGCGGCGCTGGCAATGCGGGTTGCAGTGCCATATCTGCGCCGATCAATGCCCAATACAGGCCATCCATCCAGACGGCCATATCAATCCCAATGAATGTATCTACTGTTTGAAATGCCAGGTGATTTACAACAACGATCTGGTGTGTCCGCCGCTGGCCGAAAAACGTAAGCGCAAGGATTCGCGCTTGGACCAGCGGTTGATCGAGCGCTTCGAAAAGGCCGAGTCGGCGAACGAAGGTGGCGGGGAATGATGAGAGCGAATTCAAGGCGGATTATCCACCGGCGCAAAGTATTGGGTATTTTCGCGGCGGCAGCTTGCCTGCCTTTGGGTATTGGGTTGGGCAGGGCGGCCGGTTCGATCGGCAGCCACGAATACAGGTGGCGGGGCCGGGCGCTGGGCGTCGAGGCCGAAATGCGGATTTTTCATCCCGATTTAGCCACCGTTGAAAAAGCCGTCACCACAAGTGTCGCAGAAATCGATCGCCTCGAATCCATCTTCAGCCTGTATCGAGGCGATTCGGAATTGGTGCGCCTCAACCGCGATGGCCGGTTGGACCGCGTAACGCCGGAACTACGCGCCGTTTTAGCCGAGGCGCGCCGTATCAGCGAAATCTCGAATGGTGCTTTCGACATAACGGTGCAACCCTTATGGAAACTCCACCGTCGTCACTTCGCGCACGGCACTTTCGTCGAAAACGACGAAATTCAATCTGCCCTGCAACTGGTCGGTTACCGGGGGGTGGAATTATCCGGACACAAGGTCCGCTTGTCACGCCCAGGCATGGCGCTGACCCTGAACGGCATCGCCCAGGGCTACATTACGGACCGCATTGCCGACCTGTTGCGCGATCATGGCTTCGATCGCGTGTTGCTGCAATTGGGAGAAACTTTCGGCATCGCGCCCACGGACGCGCCCTGGCGCATCGGCGTCGAAGGCTGGCAGAACCGCCCCGGCGACATAACCGTGCCGCTGGTATCTGCCGCCATCGCTACCTCCATGGGAAATTCCACACCCCTGGGCGCACAAATACATCATATTTTTGATCCCCGAGGCGGCGGCCCAACCGGCAATTACCGTTCAGTTTCGGTGGTTGCGGACCGTGCGCTCACCGCTGACGCCTTATCCACGGCGATTTATGCGGCGCCGAGCGGCAAAGCCGCGCATATTCTAAGCAACGGCGGCGGCAGGCAGGCTTACGTGGTGACTAATTTGGGCGAATCGCATCGGTTTTGAAAGCTTGACCGTCCCCCCTTGTTGCTTGTCGAAAAGCTCGGACGGACGCGGCGGATGCCCTCGAACGCCACCAACCACAGGAAATCCAAATTCGTATTGATATTAATCAAGGACGTAATAAAACGCTCATGTTCTGGTAACTGCGTCTTTGACTGGCCCGGCATTTACTTAGGGTCAAAGTGAATATTTAAATTTTTCGGGGGAGCTACAGCATGGCACCATCAGATCAACAGACGACATCAGGAGGCGGCGGAGACGAACCAATCCCTTTCATGCAACGCCTTCTCGACAATCACTTCCTGCTCCTGTTCCTCGGAGTAGCGGTACCCACTGTTGTTTACATCATTTGGGGGATCATCGAGATCACGGCGATTCCTTTAGCCAAATAACGTTTGAGGGGAACTCCAATGTCAATTTACCCACCTGAAGATCGCATTTGGTGGTCGAAGCCCGTCGAAAAATCGGAGGTGCTTTGGGTCACAATCGCTTTTATCTGGGGTCTCATCATGTTCGCGATGATGCCTTATTGGCATTTTGCCGGTAATCAAAATCTGTCCAACGAAGCCTACCGTATTTCGCCAGACAGGTTTGCCGACAAAACTGAAGCTTTCGCCAAGAAATATACAGTACGCGAAGAAGGTTCCACCGGCATTCCGGTAGTCCGCCCACCGGCCGGCAGCGACATATATATGCTGGGCCGATCATGGGAATGGTGGCCCATCCTGGAATTGGAGAACGGTAAGAGTTACCGCCTTCATCTATCGTCTCTGGATTTGCAGCACGGTTGGTCGCTGCAGCCGGAAAACATCAATCTTCAGGTCCACCCCGGGTATGAGCTCGTTACGACGATAACACCTAATAGCTCGGGCGAATTTGGGGTCATTTGCAATGAATTTTGCGGCATCGGCCATCACACCATGGTCGGCAAAATCTACGTTGTTGATAAATAGGGGAACGCGCTATGTCGAACGGTAATTTCCGCATCTGCCCGGACACCGGGTTCAAGATAGATCTTGAGGGCGAGAAGCTCATCAAAATCCACGCCGTGACCGCCATCGTCTTCTTACTTATCGGTGGCCTTTTTGGTATCCTGGTAGCGCTGACGCGCTGGCCCGAAGTTCATATCCTGCCGGCGGATCTCTTCTATCTGGCGCTGACCGCGCACGGGTTCGATATCCTGCTGGTTTGGTTGATTTTCTTTGAAATTGCGTTGCTCTATTTCGCGTCATCCATCTTGCTCAATTGCCGGTTGGCGACGCCTAAATTCGCTTGGCTCGGCTACTGGCTGATGCTCATCGGCGCGGTGCTGACCAACGTGATCGTACTCATGGGCGATTCCAGCGTCATGTTCACATCTTACGTGCCGATGAAGGCGCATCCCCTGTTCTATGTAGGGATCCTCGTCTTCGCCGTTGGTGCCTTGGTCGGGTGCGCGGTGTTCTTCGGAACGCTCGTGATCGCGAAAGCCGAGAAGACTTATGAGGGCTCGGTGCCGCTGGTCACCTTCGGCGCGTTGACCGCGGCCATCATCGCGGTATTCACCATTGCGTCGGGTGCGGTGATCCTAATTCCGACGCTGGCTTGGTCGATGGGATGGATCAGTTATATCGATCCTCTAATGTATAAGGTGGTCTGGTGGGCCATGGGCCATTCGTCCCAGCAGATCAATGTGGCTGCACATATCGCTGTTTGGTATGCCATCGCCGCCATCCTGTTCGGCGCTAAACCGCTGTCGGAGAAGGTGAGCCGCTTCGCCTTCCTCATGTACATCCTGTTTTTGCAGCTTGCGTCGGCGCACCATTTGTTGGTCGAGCCGGGCCTCAGCTCCGAATACAAGATCGTCAACACCAGCTATCTTCTTTATCTGGCGGTGATGGCGAGCATGATTCATGGGTTGACGGTTCCAGGCTCAATTGAAGCTGCGCAAAGAAAAAAAGGCCTAACCAATGGTCTTTTCGAATGGCTGCGCAAGGCGCCGTGGAGCAACCCGGTTTTTTCCGGCATGTTTCTGTCGCTGATCATGTTCGGCGTCCTCGGCGGTATCACCGGCGTTATCATGGGTCAGGAACAGATTAATATCATTATCCACAACACCCTCTATGTGCCCGGTCACTTCCACGGCACCGTTGCCGCCGGCACGACGCTCGCCTTCATGGCGTTCACCTACTGGTTGGTGCCGGTGTTGTTCCGGAGGGAACTGATCCTGCCCGGATGGGCAAGATGGCAACCCTATGTCTTTTCTATCGGCATTACCGGAATTGCCTTGGCGATGATCGGTGCCGGAACGTTGGGGGTTGCCCGCCGTCACTGGGATATCAGCTTCGCCGATGCGGTGATCAAATTCGATCATCCGGCGGTCGCAAATTTGATGATGGGGATCAACGGAGTGTTCGCCGTGATCGCCGCCCTCGGCGGCGCCATGTTCATCATCGTGATCGTCGGCTCCGTCCTGTGGGGTAAAAAGCGCAGCGATGAACCGGTTGCCCAACCGTCCGTGCAGGAGCCGTCTGTCATAAGCTCCTATGGCGGTGCCGGAACTTTGGAAGTGCCAGGAACCTTCACATTAGCCATGGTTTTCCTGGGTGCCTTTGTCCTCTACTACTTCGTCAATTGGAAATTCCTGTCGTCCACATGGGGATTGAGTTGATTATTCAGAGCGGGCGGAGAATTCTCCGCCCGCCGGAGGACATGACGATAACGTACAGAGAAGTCCGCCGATGAAGCTATCAAAATTAAGAATAACGACTATTGCCACGCTTATTCTTATTTCCGTGCCCGCCCTCACCCAGGGCGGGCCGGTTTTTTCCCACGACGGCGAACGGACCCTTACCCGTGAATCCTTCGCCGGCGCATCCAGTTTCAAGCCCGAGGAGGCATTTAAATACAGCCAGGCCTCGGTTGGTCGGAATCTTGGCGCGTATGTTTTGCGCGACACCCTGGGCCGGTCGGTCAGCCTATCGGATTTTCAGGGAAAGCCCCTAATTCTTAGCTTCGTCTATTCGAGCTGCCATCACACCTGTCCGCTCAC
>JABMOP010000304.1 GCA_013204125.1 Rhodospirillales bacterium
GAGTTCAGCGAACCAACGGCGACGAAGGCCTTGTCGGTGTCATAGGGCAGCTTCTTCACATGCTTTTGCAGTTGGTCATAATAATTATGCGTGAACAGTAATGTGTAGCCGTCGGGCGTTGAATTGGCAGCGGCGGCGGTGCCGGTCTGTCCCGAAGCACCAGGCATCAATTTGACGATGACGGGCTGGCCCAGAATATCGGGGATAACGCTGGTGAAGACGCGCGCATTGCGGTCGTGCGAGCCGCCGGCGCCGAGCGGAATAATCAGCGTAATCGGCTTTTCAGGGTATTCGGCACGGGCATCGCCAACGCCGGCAATGCCAACCGCCAGAACGGCGCCGAGCACTACTTTGGTGAAATTTTTGAATTGCATAATAAATCCTCCCAGTGGTTACGATAAAAACTCGGCATCCCGACACGAATGATCGAGGCACCCTTATTTTGATTTAATTATTCAGCTTATAAGACATCACCGCCAATCCCGCCGTCAAGCCCCTCAATTGGTTCTCGCACAGCGTCAATCCGCCCCCGGAGCGGCGAATTGACGCCGCAATCGCATTGAGCGCCGCCACATAAGGAACGTGATAACCGGGGTTATGACAATAATCGCCGCCGTAATCGGACGTTCCACGAATATAAAGCCGAATATGTCGCCGCTTGCCAGGATGAAGCTTTGGCCGAACGAATATTCCAATGTCGGGCCTAGGATGAACCCCATCGCCAACGGTGTCACATCGAATTGCAGTTTTTTGGCGATGTAGCCGAAAGCGCCGAAAAACACCAAGACGGCGAGATCAAACGGCTGCGCCCGAAACACCCAGGAGCCGGCAAACGCGAATACCAGGGTCAACGGCAGCAAAAGCGATTTTCGGATGGTCACAACCCTGGCGAACACAGGAATGCAGACATAGCCGATAAACAGGAACAGGATATTGGCGAGCACCATGGAGAGCAAGATGGCAAACACCAAGGGGCCCTGTTCTTCCATCAATTGTGGGCCGGGGCGCAATCCTTGGGCGATGAAGGCGCCGACCAGGATCACGGTTAAATTGTCGCCCGGCACACCGAGTGTGAGCAGCGGCACCAGGGTCGGCCCGTTAACCGCGTTATTGGCGGCTTCGGGGGCGGCGACACCTTCGAGCAGGCCGGTGCCGAATTTTTCCGGCGTCTTGGAGGCGTTTTTGGCAGCTGCGTAGCCCATGAACGCGGCCACCACCTGACCAACGCCGGGGATCATGCCGATGGACGTGCCGATCACGGTCGAGCGGCAGATCGTACGAAAACAGCTTTTGTATTCGGCGAAGGTCAGCCGCTTGCCGGAAATTTTAAGGTCCGAAGATTTGACGATCTCGGATGCTTTCTTCTCAATGCCGTTAAAAATTTCCGGCAGCGCAAATATGCCGATCAGCATAGGTAGAAGCGGAATTCCGCTTTCAATCGACGTCATGCCGAAGGAAAAGCGGGATAAGGCGCCGATTGGGTCCTGGCCGATCATACCGAGGAACAATCCGATGGCGAGCATCAAAAGCCCCTTCACAAACACCCCCGATGAAGTCGCGGAAATAACAATCAGCGCCAGGAACAATACCGCCGCCAGTTCCGGCGGACCCAATAGGAGCGCCACGGCGGCAATCGGGCCGATTAAGGCGATGGTCACGATATCGCTGGAGAGATCGCCGCTAACCGAAGAAAAGAGCGCCATTTCCAACGCCTTCCTGGCTTCGCCCTTCTTGGTCAGCGCCGGGCCGTCAAAGGTCGTCGCCACCGCCGCCCCGGTGCCCGGCATGGATATCAATATCGCCGGGATCGAGCCGCCGTAAATGCCGCCCTTATAAACGCCGATCAAAAATGGAATGCCGAGCATGGGGTCCAGAAAAAAGGAGATCGGCAATAGGATCGCCATCGCCATCAACGTGGTGAAGCCCGGCAAGGCGCCGACGAACATGCCGAGGAACAATCCGGCGCCAATCAGAAGGAATGTATAAAACATCGTTTCCGGGTTGAACAAAATAGCGAAGCCGCCGAGGAAGGATTCAAACATTTCTACGATCCCCCATCTAAATCAGCGACCAATGGGTCAGCGGATAGATATCAATCGGGAAAGGCGGCAATTCGGTTTTCAAAACCCGGCGAAAAATAAAAAATATGAGAACCGGCACAAACACGCTGACCGCTGCGCCGAGTTTCAAATTACGATTGCCGAAATAGGTCGAGAGCGCGAACACCATAATTGCGCTGCCGAGCACGAACCCCAGATTGACCATCATCACCACATAGACC
>JABMOP010000305.1 GCA_013204125.1 Rhodospirillales bacterium
CCTACCATCTGGCCGAGCATCACGCGACGCCGCTTGGGATGGCGCCGTCGCCGAACCTGTTTTTATCGGCGGTTGCCCAGCGCACCAAACGGCTGCGGTTTGGGCCCTTGGTTTATTGCCTGCCGCTTTACCACCCGGTCCGCCTGATGGAAGAAATCTGCATGCTCGATCAGATGAGCGGTGGGCGTTTGGAGATGGGTATCGGGCGCGGGATTTCTCCGTTCGAAGTCGGCTATTATAATGTCGATTATAAAATTGGCCCGGCGATCTACCGCGAAGCGCTGGACTTGATTTTGAGCGGTTTGAACGCCGACGAGCTGACATTCCAAGGCGAACACTATTCTGTGGACGCCATGCCGCGGCCTTTCGGGACGGTGCAAAAACCCCATCCGCCGCTCTGGTACGGCACCTCTAACCCCGACGGCGCCGCCTGGCCGGCGGAAAATGGCGTCAATTTGGTGGCCAGCGGCTCGGTCGATGTGGTCAGGAAGCTTACCGATTCCTATAAGGCGGCGCGGTCCGCTGCCGGACTGACCGGCAAGATGCCGTGCATGGGCATGAACCGCTTTGTCTATGTCGGCGAAACGGACAAAGAGGCCCGCTGCGTTGCGTCCCGCGCATACCCGGTCTGGCAGAAGCACATCATGATGCTGTGGAAGCGCCATAATAGTGCGCCCAAAATGACCCGCTATGTGGAAACCTTCGATGAGTTGGAAGCCGAAGGACAGGGCATCGCCGGTTCGCCCGAAACCGTCGCCAATGAACTTCGCCGTCAATACGACGCGGCCGGTATAAATATTATGCTGTGCCGTTTCGCCTTCGGTGATTTGAGCTTTGATGAATCTTCAAATTCGGTGGCTCTGTTTGCCGATAAAATCATGCCGGCTTTGGCGGATTTGGGACGCGAAGCCGCTTAAAGGGCTAACAATCTCGCCAGGGGCCGGGCCAGATCATGGATCGGAACATGGGTCAAATCCTTCGGGCTGTCGGCGATGATTTTTTTGGACGCAGCGGGGCCCAATTTACGGCGCAACGTGCCCAAGGTTTTCGGCGGCGCCACCAGCACCAGACGATCAAAATCCCCGCGCACTGCCGCCTCGGTTAGTAATTTAGCCATTTCGGCGGCAAAGGATTCCTTTTGCTGATCGTGCCAATCGGCGCGCGGCGCGACACCGTGGCGCATGCCTCCTGCTTCGCTTCCGCGGCTGGACGGGCGCTCTGTTCCAAGCTCATGGGTGGATTGCAGCGGCTGCACGAATTCGCGGTCAAACGCCTGCTGCAAGCCCTTTCCCGGTCCATCATTGAAAACAATGCGCGCGCGCGACCCGTCGCCGACAAATACCCACGTGACGTTCTTTCCCATCAGCACCTCCATTCCATCAACCGTCATTGGAAACGAATCACAGCCTAGGGGGATTTAACGGCATCTACCTTGTTCTAGGTCAATCACAGGGGCAATCAGGCGGAATAGAATGCTCGTCATCAAACGGACCTTGTGGATAAACCGTCGGGGCCTATGGGCATCATGGTTGCGTTTCGAAAAATCAAGACCGGTCGCACCAACATCATTGTCGCCGACCGGTTGCGCGAAGCGGCTGAGTTATTGGAGCAACAAGGCGCCAACCGGTTTCGGGTGCGCGCCTATCGCCGCGCAGCGGCGACGGTCGAGCAGCTTGGCGAGGATATCGGCGAGATGCTGCGCCGGGATGGAGTAGATGCGCTCATTGCGCTGCCCGCGATTGGCGCCAATATCGCCGATCATGTCGCCGAGCTTATAAAAACCGGGCATTGGGCGCAGTTGGATCGCATGCGCGGCGCGGCCGACCCGGAAGCAATATTTCTTCATATTCCAGGCGTCGGGCCCAAGCTGGCCCATAATATCCACGAAGAACTGCACGTCGATAGTCTGGCGGCGCTGGAAATAGCTGCCTATGACGGGAGCTTGGCAGGCGTCACTGGTGTGGGCGCACGCCGCGCCGCCATGATCCGGGCTGCGCTCGGCGAAATGCTCGGTCGCGCCCAGCGCCGGGCCGACCGGCACGCATCAATGCTGGGACCAACGTCCTCGGCGATGGAAGAGCCATCGGTGGAAGACCTCCTCTCAGTGGACCAAGAATACCGGGAAGGGGCGGGCGCAGATAAACTGGTGAAAATCGCCCCTCGGCGCTTTAACCCATCGGGCGAAGCGTGGCTGCCAATCCTCCATACGGAGCGTGGTATTTGGCACTTCACGGCTCTTTACTCAAACACCGCCCAGGCCCATAAATATGGCCGTACGCTTGACTGGGTGGTCCTCTTTTTCAGCCACGACGAGCAGCCCGAGGGCAGCCGCACCGTGGTCACCGAAAGCCGTGGCGTGCTTACCGGGCAACGGGTGGTGCGCGGCCGCGAAAGCGAATGCCGCCGGGTTTATGGGTATCCGGCTAAGTAATATTCGGTATCGGTCGGCGGGCGTAATATTTCTACTAGTAGATTTTTCACTGACTTTGATCCGACCTTAACAGAACATTAACCACGCCCCTTTAAAATCAGGCACAACGATATAAAAAGGCCGAAAAAATCGACCTTCGGAGCGGTTAATCCTGCCATGCCAGGGCGGAATTCTGTTTCCGAAACGTGAAAAGCCCTTTGAATAGAGAGGGGCCATTGCCGGATGGGCGCGTCAGGCAAAGGCTTTGCATATGCAAGCCTGACATGAGGAAACGGGAAGCGCATGAGCTATCTGATGAGAGTGCACGCCCGTGTGCGCCAGGTCATAGGCCCAGTGCTCGGATCGGCGCTGATTATTTATACTGCCTACCACGCGGTGCAGGGCGATCGCGGCTTGATCGCTTATTGGCAACTGACCAAACAATTGGAACAGGCCGGCTTGGTGCGGGACGTGTTGGCGGCGAGGCGCGCCGACCATGCCAACCGGGCGCGTCTTTTAAACCCCAAATCCATCGACCGGGATATGCTCGACGAACGCACCCGTTACATGCTCGGCTATTCCCACCCGGACGACATTATTATTATCGTCGGCAAAAGCGCCGGCGGCTAAATGCGTAACCCTCACGCCAGCGGGATCATGATCGCCGTCTGGTAGGCCGGGCGCTCTTTCATGCGTTCAAAATAGGCTTCAACCCGGGGCAGGGACGGGCGTTCTATATCCATATTCATATAGCGGTAAACGGCGGCGCCGACCGGAATATCGCCCATCGTGAAACGCGGCCCGGCGACATAATCACGGGCGCCGATCATCGCTTCCATAATCTCGAAGGTGGCATTCAATTTTACGGTGCCCGCCTTGATCGCATCCAAATCCCAAGTTTCCGGCGGCGTCCGCACCAAGGCCCAAAAGACCGGTGTGATCGTTGTCTGCACCTCGGTGATTTGCCAATCCATCCACACTTCGGCTTCAGCCAATTCGGGCTCATTGGTTGGATACAGATCCCCCTTGCTGCGCGTCCGGCACAGATGGCGGACAATGGCGTTGGATTGACGCAGGATAAGACCATCATCGTCCAAAGTCGGGACACGCATATTCGGGTTTAAGGCGTCATATCCGGGCACATCAATCGTGCCGAAGACGCCGTCCGGGTCGAACCATTCGAATTCCAAATCCAATTCGGTCAGCGCCCACAGGACCTTTTGCACATTGATCGAGGTGCGCCGCCCGTAAAGTTTAATCATGATGTCTCCCAAATGTGATTTGAAGCAGGGTCAGGCCCCTTTCGCATGTCTGGAAATAAGGCGCAAACAAGACCGAATATTGCGTCAAAATACAAGTGTAGTTAACAATATAATCAAGAACTACTCGCAATTAACTAAAATCGTATTAATCGTGCAAAATATATTGCAAACCAAGGCTTTCGCCTTCATTCTCCGGCAAAAGATACCCATATTAGACCCTTGAAGCGCTCGCCAAGCACCTAATTCGGAGGCTTTCATGGCCAAAACCGCCGCTAAGCGTAAGACCCCAAAAAAAAGTGGCCCAGCCGCGCAATATTCGCCGCAGGCGGCAACCCCGGACGAAATTAAAACCTACTACCGCGAAATGCTTTTAATCCGCCGCTTCGAAGAAAAAGCCGGGCAGCTTTACGGCATGGGCCTGATTAACGGCTTCTGCCATCTCTATATCGGTCAGGAAGCCGTGGTCGTCGGCATGCAATCGGTAGCCAAACCCGAAGATACGATCATCACCAGTTACCGCGATCATGGCCATATGCTGGCCACCGGCATGGACCCCAAGGGCGTGATGGCCGAACTGACCGGACGCGCGGGCGGTTATTCCAAGGGCAAGGGCGGCTCCATGCACATGTTC
>JABMOP010000306.1 GCA_013204125.1 Rhodospirillales bacterium
GGCCGTAACAGCCCGAACTCAGCGCATGGGTCAAGGTTACGTCTTTGGGCTCCATCTCCAACGCATCGGCCATGGCTAACCGAAGGAGATAAATTCCCTGGCTATGCGACCACACATTTAATTTGTCGTCGGCGAAATACGCCGCCGCTGCCGATGGCGCGATCGAGCCGTGCATGGTGTAGGGTTTTTCAAACCGCGCCGATAGCGTCGCCGTGGCATTGGCGGGCGGTTCGCCCAAGGGCGTGACCGCATCTGCGATCGGGATACCGTCGACGACCGGCAATTCAACCCGCGCGTTGGTGGTTAGCCGTTCGAACACGTCTTGCGGTTCCAGACCGGCCCCCATGTCCCATTCGGTATCATTTTTAAAGCGCTCGGCGGCTTTGACGACGGTGTATTCGTCTTGCCCGGCGATGGCGAGGAAACTCCCATCTTCGACCAATATCAGCCCTTGTTCGGCAAGCCGGTCCCTGGCGCTCTGGTCGATGCTTTTTAGTTTGGCGGTATAGTGGGGCGGGCGGACGAGGCGCGCATGCAGCATATCGGGCCAGCTCATATCGTGAAGGAATTTATGCCCGCCGGTGACGATTGCCTGCATTTCCCGGGCGATGGTTTTCTTGCCCATATATTTGAAATCGCCAGGGGCTTTCAGCGCAATCTCTTCATCGACTTCGACGTTAAATTTTTCGCCGCCGAGCAAATCCCAATAGGTCGCGGTCTCGTTGGTGCCTTGAGCGCGGACCAAGCCGTCGGATACTTCCAAGGCGTCCACACCGACACCCAATTTTTCGGCGGCGAGGCCCATCAGATGCCGTTTGGCGGTGGCCGCCGCCCGGCGGATGGCTTCGCCCGAATGTTCCATCGACATCGACCCGGAGGTGATGCCTTCGTTGGGGGCGATACCTGTCTCGGCCAAGGGGATATGGATGCGCGAAGGCTCGACGTCCAATTCTTCGGCGGCGATCAATGCGACGGCAGTGGTGACGTGCTGGCCTATATCGACCTTACCGGACCGCAGCGTAATTGTTTCGCCGGCGCCCAATTCGACCCAGTCGTCCAGATTGGGGCTGTTCTCCAGGCTCGGATTAACCATTGTTCGCGCCTCCTTCGATGACGCTGGTGATGGCCCGCAGGACCCGGTTGTGCGATCCGCAGCGGCACAAATGTTCGCCAAGCGCTTCGGTGATTTGGCCGCGGTCCGGCGAGGCGTTG
The DNA here is from genome assembly GCA_013204125.1 of Rhodospirillales bacterium. Classification (GTDB taxonomy): domain Bacteria; phylum Pseudomonadota; class Alphaproteobacteria; order Rhodospirillales; family UBA2165; genus JABMOP01. Next base: position 1,213 of record JABMOP010000306.1, read on the forward strand.
GTTTTCAACAGCGACGCCACGGCGATGACGATGCCCGGCGTGCAATACCCGCATTGGGCGGCGTTTTCTTCCATGAAAGCCGTTTGGATTTGGGCGCCGAGTGCGTCTTCGGACAGCCCTTCGATGGTGGTAATTTGCTTGCCTTCGAATTCCGACGCGGCGCGGTTGCAAGACAGGGTGTGTTCGCCGTCCACCAACACGGCGCAGGCGGCGCATTGTTCCAGCGCGCAGCCGATCTTCGGTCCGGTCAGCCCCAATTCACCGCGCAGTACATAGACCAGAGGCTTTGCCGGATCGGTATCGATTTCATGTGTTTTTCCGTTAACGGAAAGCGTAAATGCGGTCATGGAAATTTCCCCTTTAAACCTGGCGGGCGCTGACGATGTGCGCCCGAATGGTTGCTTCGCCGAGCGCTTTGCGGGCTTCCAGGCGATGGACACCTTTGATCAGAACATAGCGGCCCTTGCCTTCGCGCACCTGGATCGGCACCTCTTCGTCCTCTGCCATGATTTCTTCGGCCACCAATTCGACCTTCGCCGGATCAAGTTCTTTACGGCGCTCTGCCGGCACGTAAATTTCATCGATTTTTATAGCAATGGATTTAAACAGCATGGCGCCCCCTTAAGGCTTGGGATCGAACGAGTGTTTCCTCTATTTTTTCAGAAGAGCAGGCAGGCGTCACGACAAATTACATATTGCTCGGTTGCACCGCCGCCGAATATTGGAAATAATTTGCCCATGGAACCTCAAATTGCCGAATGCCGGCATGGGCGATTTTATATAAATCCTCACGATACGACCATCGGCAAATCGCTTCGGACTTATGGCGAATTCGCCGAGCATGAGATCATGCTGTTGTCTCATTTAATTGGGCCGGGCCAGACGGTGATCGATGTCGGTGCCAATATCGGCACCCATGCGGTCTTTTTCTCCGATCATGTCGGGCCGGGTGGCAAGGTTCTGGCGATAGAGGCGCAGCCGGAAGTTTTTGATCTTTTACAGAGGAACCTCGCCTTAAATAACTGTGAAAATACCAAGGCCAAAAACGCCGCCGTCGGCGCGGCAAAGGGGGCGTTGGAACTGCCGGCTCTCGATTATAACCGGGACGGTAATTTCGGCGCCTTTTCCTTTCGCATAGACGATATCGGCCGCTACCTGCCGTTGGCCGAAGGCGGGAAAAATATTAGCCTGCCGGTCATTCCCTTGGATGATATGGGCCTCGAAGCCTGCCACCTGATTAAAGTTGATGTCGAAGGGATGGAATACGAAGTGCTTGCCGGCGCCGCCCGGACGATAGGGAAATTCAAACCCACTCTCTATCTCGAAAACAACAACAAAGCGTCATCGCCTCAGTTAATCGGCCAAGTGCTTTCGCTCGGCTATCAGGCCTTTTGGCATGTCATTTCCTATTATCGGCGGGATAATTTTGCCAAGTGCGCCGACAATATTTTCTCCGCGCCTTTGGAATTGAACCTGCTCTGTCTCCCGGAAGGAGCAGATAAGCGGTTTTCAAACCTGCCCGCCGCTCTCAGCACGGACCAATGGCTGCCCGATGACATCGCAGAAGAAAAATTCAAAGTTGAGATGCTTTTAGCCATCAACGAGTCTTTTGGCGCGGGGTGATCCGCCCTTTAGGCGCCCTGCACCGCAGAGATAATGAAGAGATAATGAGCGGTATCAGTCCATGGTCTGGCGGTAACGCTTTAGGGCAATAATCGTTACGACAAAAAGGAAGGCTGCGATCGCCATTGTATCGTTGGCAATCTCTGTAATGCCATTCCCTTTCAGCATGATCCCACGAACAATTCGCAATATGTGGGTCAGGGGAAGAGCCTCGCCGATATATTGCGCCCATTCCGGCATGCCCCGAAAGGGGAACATAAAGCCCGAAAGCAACAATGATGGCAGGAAGAAAAAGAAGGACATCTGTATGGCCTGCAACTGATTGCGGGCAATCGTTGAGAATGTAAATCCAACACACAGATTTGCCGCGATAAACAGGATCAACACCAGAGATAACAATCCCAAATTTCCTTCTACGGGAACGCCAAACAGGTAGCGGGAAGCGGCATATATCAGTGCAACCTGCAGATAGCCGACAAAAATATAAGGGATGACTTTTCCGAGCATGACCTCGAATGGCCGAACCGGCATCGCCAGCAATGTCTCCATTGTCCCGCGCTCGGTTTCGCGGGTTACGGCAAGGGCCGTGAAAATGATCATCGTCATGGTCAAAACAACGCCCATCAGTCCTGGCACAATATTGAACTGATTAATCCCTTCCGGGTTGTAGCGTTTGTGAATAATCATCTCGAACGGCGGCGGCCCGCCCGCCAAGGATGCCAACGGCCCTTTCAGGTCGTGGTTCAGCGCGGTGTAGGCCAACTGATTAAGCGTTCCAACCGCATTGCTGGTGGCGGCGGGGTCGGTTGCGTCTGCTTCCACCAAAATGGTGGGGCGGTCGCCGCGCAATAAATCCCGAGAAAAATTTTCCGGAATGCGAAGGACAAACTGCACATCACCCGAACTGATTAATTCTTCTGCTTCGGCGTCCGTTGCAAATTGATGGATTATTTTAAAATACCCCGAATTTTGCAAAGATACGATCAGGGACCGGGTGAAGAGACTATTGTCGCCGCTGACAATAGCGGTTGGCAGAAGTTTAGGGTCTGTATTGATGGCGTAGCCGAACAGCACCAACTGCATAATTGGTATGCTGATAATCATGGCAAAGGTCAGGCGGTCGCGCCGCATCTGGATGAATTCCTTAACCACCAAGGCGACGAACCGGGGCCAGGAAAATCCACGCCGGCTCATTTTAGCCGCTCGTCGGTTTGGCTGCCCATCAGGTGAATAAAGACGTCTTCAAGGGTCGGCGCCATTTCTTTCCAAACGAGGGAGCTATCGGTGCGATAAGGCGCAATGGCAGCCTCCAGGCCGAGGCGGTCGATGCCGCTGACATGGAGCATGGTTCCGAACGGGGCAACCATTTCGACGCCTTCTTCTGCAGAAAGCTTGCGGGCTAAATCTGTTAATTTTGCCGCCGCCACGCCGCCGTCAACGGCCCAGGTCGTAAGACCCGATTGAGCAACGACGCCTTGAACGCTTCCTTGGGCGAGTAAATTCCCGTAAGCGAGATAGGCAATGGCGTGGCAGCGTTCCGCTTCATCCATATAATGAGTGCTGACGAGGACTGTCAGCCCTTCGGCGGTCAGGTCATGAATTTTGTCCCAGAACTCCCGGCGGGCTTTGGGATCGACACCGGCAGTCGGTTCATCGAGGAAAGCCAGTCGTGGCTTGTGCAGCAGACTGATCGCCAGGGATACACGCCGCCGCATGCCACCGGAGAGAGTGCCTACACGCTCTTTGGCGCGATCGGTCAGCTCAACCAGCTCTAGCAACTCGTTGGCGCGTTCCCGCACTTGGGCACGACGCAGACTGTACAACTGGCCGAAGAATTCAAGATTCTGTATCACACTCAAGTCGTCATAGAC
>JABMOP010000307.1 GCA_013204125.1 Rhodospirillales bacterium
CAACCCGGTCAGGTCCGGAAGGAAGCAGCCGTAACGAGTCTCGTCCGGGTCACGTATCCGGTCTCCCACCCATCAATTGAGATTAATCGAGCTATGAACGACGCGACAGAATCGGTTATTTCAAACACCGACGGTGCAAGTTCCGGAAACGGGGAATACCGGGTGCTCGCGCGCACCACCCGGCCGCAATCCTTTAATGATCTGATCGGCCAAGATGCCATGGTGCGCACCCTCACCAATGCATTCGATTCGGGTCGTATTGCTCATGCATTCATCCTGACCGGCGTTCGCGGTGTCGGTAAGACGACGACCGCGCGCATTATCGCCCGTGCCTTTAATTGCATCGGCCCGGACGGCAATGGTGGCCCGACCATCACACCGTGCGGTGTTTGCGAATTTTGCACGTCTATCGCCGAAGACCGGATGGTCGATGTGATGGAAATGGACGCCGCCAGTCGCACCGGCGTGGATGATATCCGCGAATTGATCGAAGGTGTGCGCTACCGGCCAGTATCGGCGCGCTATAAGGTCTATATCATCGACGAAGTGCACATGCTGTCGCGCAATGCCTTCAACGCGCTTTTAAAAACCTTGGAAGAGCCGCCGGACCATGTGAAGTTCATATTCGCCACCACCGAAATTCGCAAAGTTCCGGTCACCGTTCTTTCCCGCTGCCAACGGTTCGATCTGCGCCGGGTCGATGTCGAAACCTTGACCCGTCATTTCGCCGCGATTGCTGAAAAAGAAAATGCCAATATAAACGATGCGGCCATCGCCTTGATCGCGCGCACTGCCGATGGCTCGGTCCGAGATGGGCTTAGTTTGTTGGATCAAGCGGTTGCCGTCGGCGCTGGTTCGGGCGCTGCAATGGGCGATGAGGAAGTGCGCGCGATGCTCGGCCTCGCCAACCGTGAAGGCAGTTTCGATTTATTTGAAAAAACAATGGCCGGCGATGTGGCCGGCGCGCTGGAATTATTGGACCGCGACTATACAGACGGCGCCGATCCTTTGGTCGTGCTTCAAGACTTGTTGGAAGTTGTGCATTGGCTGACCCGCATCAAGGTCTCACCGGCTGTGCTGACCGAGCCGGGCACGGCCGAAATTGATCGGGTGCGCGGCGGCGCGCTCAGCGATACGTTAAGCATGAGCGTATTGACGCGCGCCTGGCAGATGCTGCTCAAAGGGGTGCGTGAAGTGCAATCGGCGCCGGCGCCTATTCAAGCGGCAGAAATGATCCTAATCCGACTTGCCTATATGGTGGATTTGCCGACGCCCGCCGATGCGGTGCGCAACCTTGAAAGTGAAAGAAATACGGGTAAGACGGCATCGGCGTCTGCTCCTACGCCTGATCCCACAGCCGGCCCAGCGCCTGTGGCCAACTCAGAACCCGCCCAGACGCTGCAAACAAACGCCGCCGCCACGCAGAGCGCTACGGTGCTGGCAATTCAGCCTTCCGAAGCGGTCCTTGAAGCCCCGGCCCAGCCGGTCACTGCCGCCCTGCCCAAGCCTCAGAGTTTTGAAGAAGTCATCGCCCTTACCGACCGGTTCAATGAACGCATTTTAAAAGACGAGCTTGTCGGTGATGTTCATTTAGTCGGGTTTAGACCGGGCGCAATCGAGTTTCGATTGCGCGCGGGCGCTGAGAGAGATTTTACCAGCCGGTTAAGCAAATTCCTATCTGAGAAAACCGGCGAGCGGTGGATATTTACCTTGGCCCGCGAAGGCGGCGACGCGACCGTTCGCGAACGCGAGCAAGCAGACGCGAAGGGCAAGCTGGACGAAGTTTCCGGCCACCCCACCGTCCAATCGATCATGGAAATTTTCCCCGGCGCAGAGATCGAAAATATCCGTACCATCAATAGCGCACCGGACATATCCACCCCGGAAGCGGAAGAAAATGGAGATGAAGACGTATGAAAAACCTTGGTCAAATGATGAAACAGGCCCAGGAAATGCAATCTAAAATGGCCGAAATGCAGGACCAATTAGCCGATCTGGAAGTCATTGGATCGTCCGGCGGCGGCATGGTTGAAATCACAATGACCGGCAAGAACGAAGCAAAGCGGGTAAAAATTGACCCGGCGCTGATCAAATCCGATGAAGCGGAAATTCTGGAAGATTTAATCGCCGCCGCGATAAATGATGCGCGCGGCAAAGCCGAAAGCGCAGCAAGTGAAAAAATGTCCGACTTGACCGGCGGCCTGCAATTGCCGCCCGGCTTCAAGCTGCCATTTTGATTTCCTACCAGGCGCACTTTAACTGAATGCGATCATGAGCCTTTCCGATATCGACCGTCTAATCCAGTTGCTGGCGAAATTGCCTGGCCTTGGACCGCGTTCGGCCC
>JABMOP010000025.1 GCA_013204125.1 Rhodospirillales bacterium
CAAGTTCTGGAGTGGGCGGCCAGTTATCCAGGCCGGGTGCGCACCGCCGTTCCAATTGCAGCCGCGCCGCACCATTCGGCTCAGAACATTGCATTTCACGAGGTTGGCCGCCAAGCGATCATGGCCGACCCCGACTGGCGCGGCGGAAATTACCTTGTTGGAGGCACCAACCCGAACCGTGGATTGGCCATCGCGCGTATGGTTGCGCATATTACGTATCTGTCGGAACCGGCGCTGCACAATAAATTTGGGCGCCGCTTGCAGGACCGTGATTCTGTGACTTTTGGGTTTGATGCCGATTTTCAGGTGGAAAGCTACTTACGCCACCAAGGCAGTACATTTGTAGATCGGTTTGACGCGAATTCTTATCTCTACATCACGCGGGCCATGGATTATTTTGATTTGGCAGAACGTTATGGCGGTGTCTTGGCCGAAGCTTTTCGCGGTAGTGATACCCGATTTTGCGTGATTTCATTCACCAGCGATTGGCTTTATCCAACTTCGGAAAGCCGGCGCATTGTGCATGCCCTAAATGCCGTTGCTGCAAATGTTAGCTTTGCGGAAATCAAATCCGATAAGGGCCATGACGCGTTCCTTCTGCACGAACCCGAATTTTGGCGGGTACTTTCCGGCTTTTTGGAAGGCGCCGGCGAACATTTTTCACTCGATTTTGTAAAACCGGATTGAGGGTGCAATGGCCGATACGGGTGAACGCTTTTCCATTCGCGACGACCTTCGAATTATTGCCGATATGGTGGCGCCTGGGAGCCGGCTTCTGGACGTCGGCTGCGGCGATGGGGCGCTATTGGACTATCTGATCCACCGCAAGGATGTGGATGGACGTGGGATAGAGTTGAGCATGGAAGGCGTGAACGCCTGCGTATCCCACGGCTTGTCGGTAATTCAAGGCGATGCGGATACGGATTTGAACGATTATCCAGACGGCGCTTTCGATTACGTTGTTCTTTCTCAGACCCTGCAGGCGACGCGCGCACCCAAAGAGGTTGTTGCTAATTTACTGCGCATTGGGCGGCGGGCGATCGTTTCGTTCCCGAACTTTGGACATTGGCGCGTGCGCGTCTCGTTGATGTTCGGCGGGCGTATGCCGGTAACGTCTTCGTTGCCGCATGAATGGTTTGAAACCCCAAATATCCACTACTGCACGATTAAGGATTTCGTGAGATTGTGCGGCGAAATGGAAATCGGGATAGAAAAATCGATTGCGCTCAACAATACAGGCGTGCCACGGCCAATCCTTTCCAATTGGGCAATCGCCAACCTGGTTGGCCAACAGGCCGTGTTTCTTCTTAGCAAAAATGGATTCGCCAGCTAGCTTTTCAGCGCCGCCGCGTAAGATCGTCGGCTTTTGGGTGCCGATTGCGCAGGTGTGGGCGCATATATTTGCTTTTCAGCTTCGAGCGATAGGATACCGCCGACCGCATTGAACCATCGCTGGCCGATATTTTCCCATGCGCCGGCAGACGATAAGATCATTCTGGAGCGCGCCGGCGGCACGTAAAGACCGCCTTGGGTCGATAGGGGCGTAAACATGGTGTCGCGCAATAGGCGGTTAATCTGACCCGGTGAATAGGGCCTTCCGTGGCCGAACGGCGTCCGCTCGAACCGCGCCCAAATGCCTCGGCGATTGGGCACGACAATCAACAAACGGCCGCTCCCGTTTAGAACGCGCCAAATTTCCCGCATCATCGGCCGCACTTGTTCGGCAAATTCAAGCGTGTGGACCAATAGGACGCGATCGATGGACATATCGGGGAACGGCAGTTCCGCTTCATTGGTCAAAAGCGTTTCGCTCGGCCCGCCGATCGGCCAGCGGAGAACCCCTTGCGAGGCTGGCATGGCAGCAAATACACCATCTGCTTCGCTCCGAAAGCTGCCGAGATAGGGTATCGGATATCCCAATCCAAGTACGCGCATACCGGCAGCATCGGGCCAGACCGAGCGAATATGCCGCCCGATCACGCGCCGGGCGGTACTGCCAAGCGGGGTTGCGTAGAAATCTCTTAAATCAACGGCGTCCATCCACATACGGTTAGTTTACCACATTCGCCGGTTTGGCTGTGGATTATCGACGAAAAATTTGGCAAGCTAACTTCGGGAGTGGGACCAGTGGAACAAAAAACGACAAGCTGCGGGTGAGGCGTTTATGGCGCTCAGCGTAGCAGGAGCGGGCGCTCGCTCGCAATCGGCGCATAGCGTCTATCCGGCAGGCGCATTTGGCGCCCCGCCGCCCGAGGGGATTCTTCGTCCGATCCGACCTTCCTTCGGTGAGCGGCATTTTTCGACTGCGGGCACATCTGAAGGCGACGCGCGCAATTTCATGCCGGAACCTAAGCGCGGCGAGGAAGACAGCAAAGCATCGTTTATTCAAGTATTTGCGGCCTATACCGCCCAGCTTCTTCATCAGCAAAAATCTATGCCCCATGGGCACAAGGCCTATCCCATATCGCCCATTGCGGCAGCGGAAACTTATGAGCGAATTCTGGCCACAACTAAGCGGACCGATGAATTTGATCCAAGCGCCGTCGTCGTGCACTTGGTGAATTTTCTGGCTTAGAGCCGGGCTTAAATAGCTAGTCGATTTCACGGACCGGGCGGAAACCGATAAAATAGCTGAATATTCGGATATCATTGCGCGCCCGGGATGCCGATCGCGAAACCTTAGGTAAATAGTACCAAGCGCCGCCTTTTATAACCCGGCTTTTACAATCGCCGTCGGTGCGGGCGGTGCCATCGATGGGTGCGCCAGCGTGCGATTTGTTCCAGCAATCGGCCACAATTTCCAGCAGATTGCCGTGCATGTCATAGATATTCCAGGGATTGGCCTTGAACGATCCCACGGGCGCTGATTTTACAGCGCTCCATTTGGTGCCGCAACTACGGCAATTGGCTTCGCCCTTAATCATTTTATCGCCCCACCAATACTCGCTTTTGGTGCCGGCGCGGGCTGCGTATTCCCACTCGGCTTCCGTTGGCAACCGGTAACGCTGGCTGGTTTTTTTATTGATCCAAGCCACATATTCGGCAATGTCGCCAATCAAAACATTCATGACCGGGCGTTTGCCACGGCCCCAATTGCGATCGAATGGTTTCTTTTTGCAGCCGCCGTCCGTATGGCATGCGTCCCACTCATCGAATGTGAGCTCGTAGCGGCCAATCGCAAGGTTGTTTGGGATGGTGACGCGGCGAAGGGGGCGTTCGCGCGGTTTTCCTTTTTCGGAGCCCATGATGAATGAGCCTTTTGGGATGACGACCATTTCCGGGCACTTGTCGCAATCTTTGAATACGGCGCCGGGTTTTAAGTCCGGTGCTGCCACG
>JABMOP010000308.1 GCA_013204125.1 Rhodospirillales bacterium
CGCCTATATGGGGCGATCAGGACAGGCTGATCCAGGTGATGAGCAATTTCATTTCCAATGCGGTGAAATTTTCGCCCAAAGGAGGCCGAGTTAAAGTCAAGATATCTGAAATTCAAGGGCGATACCGGGTGGCGGTTATCGATAAAGGTCCAGGAATTCCAACGGAATTTAGGGGCCGAATATTCGAACGCTTCACCCAAGCAGACTCGTCCGATACGCGGCAAAAAGGCGGCACCGGCCTGGGCCTTAGCATTTCTAAAGCCATCATCGAAAAACATGACGGCAATATCGGGTTCGACAGCGAGCCCGGCCAAGGCAGTAGCTTTTACTTCGATATCGATGAATTGGTATTCCTACCCGGCACCGCTCCATCGACGGGCTTGATCGGAACTATTAGCCGCCGCGTTCGTAAAGAAGGTGAGCTTCCGAAGATTCTCCACATCGAAGATGAGAGCGATTTATGCGAAGTCTTGCGCACCCTGGTCCGGGGGGATTTTGAGTATCGGTGTGCATCGACCCTGTCCGAAGCCCGCCAGCTGCTCTCGTGCCAAGCCTATGACTTGGTGATCCTTGACCCCGGCTTGCCCGACGGCAACGGCCTCGATCTCCTCCCCAGCCTAAATTCCCAAGGCACCGACGGTGTGCCGTCGATTGTTTATTCTTCGGACAGCTGGGAAAGCGAAAAAATCAGTGACGCCAGCGCCATTTTCTTGAAATCGCGCACTACCAATGCCCAGTTGATCGCCGCGATTAGACGCCTGACCGCACCGGCCTACTAAGGCCGGAAATAAGAGGAGGCCTACTAAGGCCGGAAATAAGAGGAGGCCCACTGAGGCCGGAAATAGGGCCAAGCCGGCAAAAATAAGGCCGGCGCTTAAGGATACCCCTGAGCGCCGGCTCTAAATTTTAGAGACTAGGATGCGTCTCGATTAGTAGGTCGCAGCATCCAACTTGTCATAGATTTGGCTTTTGAAGATGGCAGCAACCTTGTCCACATCATTGCCGGCCGCGGCCGACAGGCCTTCCCATTTTTCGAGGTTCTTGATGAAAGAGGCCATGATCTTATTGGCAACGGCTTCCTTGACCTTGACCTTTAAGAGGCCTTTGGGAATTGCGGTTAATTCGTTTTTCTTGTGGGCGGTCATCAATGTGGCGATTTCAGGTTCGCCGGGAACGATCATAATGCCGCGTTTCTTGGCCTGCGCCAAGATTTCGACGTCTGCGGCCACGTAACCGATCAGCGTCGCCCGCGCCGAGGCGCCCGGCAAATGCTTGAACATCACTTTCTTATTAGCCGTTGAAATTGAATCCCAGGCTTTGCGGTTCATCGCCATCAGGCTAAGCCCGCGCGGCGTGCCCATGGGGAAATTGATGATCGACTTGGCGACGTCCATATAACCGTAGGACACCAACCAGGGTACCGGCCCGTGCAGGCAGGTCAGCGCGCCGCGTTGCATGGCGGTGACGCCGTCAACCGGCGACATCGCCACTGGGATACCGCCCAAGGCCTTGACCCAGCGTGCGGCTGAACCCACAGCGCGGGTTTTCACACCCTTCATCTGCGAGATTTTGGTAATCGGCTCGGCGCAGATCATTTTGAACGCGGTCGTGCCGAAACCGCCCAGAAAGACGGCCTTGTTTTTCTTGTACTCTGCTTGGCATTCCGGGCAATCGAGCATGACGGTTTCTGTGCTGGCGCCGGCGATGGCGACGGGATCACTGCCCCAGGGGCCCATGTCGAAGATAACATTGTTGTTGGCCAATGCTTTGCGGGCGAACACCGGGATCACCAGCCCGGCATCGACAAGCTTGTCGCGAACGCCGGGAAGCGTCGAACGCGCAGAGACCAATTGACCGCCGGCCAGCAACTTCCATTTGACCGCGCCGCCGGTGTCTTTTTCAACGGCTTTGAAGAAAGGCTCCAACCCTGCCGTGTTGACGCCGTGCTTGGCGGCAACCCAGGATCCATACACAAACTCGGCCGCTTTCAGCGGCCCAGCGGCGGCCAGCGCCACCACAATGGCTGCACCGGCAATCAAAGATTTTTTGAAAAACATAACCTGTCCCCTCCCTTGGGTATTTAAGAAATTTCTCCCGCCGACGTTTGATTGCCGGGAAAGATGCTGTATCTTGCCTCATTCGGGGGAAGCGGGCAATATCCCGCGCAAATAAGCTCGGCGGCTCTCGGGCCGGACGCAAACTAGACGCAGACTAAGGGGGGGGGGGTCGTCGCATGCGGAAATTTGACAAACTGGTCGCCGGACCTGCCAATATTTTGGTGTTTTTGGCTTGCGTGCTGACCGTCTTGATGATGCTGCACGTCACCGCCGAAGTCGCCACAAAGTACATTTTTGCCTATCAATTCGAAGGCACCATCGAAATTGTCTCCAGCTATAATATGGTGGCGATCGTATTTTTCCCGCTCGCCTATGTGGCGCGTAACGAAGGCCATATCGTCGTCGAGTTGTTTACCCGGTCTATGCCGGCGCGGGCCGTGACTAAGCTGGACGCCGCCATGGGGGTCATCACTTTCGTCTTTATGGTGATATTTACCTGGATCACCGCCGAAGAAGCCATCGCCCGAACCATCGACGGCGAAGTGGTGCAGACCGCCGCCGACGTCCTGATTATTTGGCCGAGCCGATGGTTCCTGCCCGCCGGCGGCGCGGTCATGGCCGCCTATGTGCTGATCCGCCTGATCGATGATTTTCGGGGGGTGTCGTCA
>JABMOP010000309.1 GCA_013204125.1 Rhodospirillales bacterium
AAGTTCATCATGGAATTGGAAGCTCAATTGAGCGACCGCGATGTGACGATCCAGTTGACCGATAAGTCGCGCGAATGGCTGGCCAAGGAAGGCTACGACAAACGCTATGGCGCCCGCCCGTTGGCGCGGGTCATACAAGAGCATATTAAAATGCCGTTATCGGAAGAATTATTGTTCGGCGAATTGTCCAAAGGCGGCACGGTTTGTGTGTCGGTTAAAGATAACAAGATCGAATTTGAATATCCGAAACTTTCCTTGCCCAAGGGCACGGAAAAGCCATCCCGACCGAAGGGGAAGGGCGGTGGCGGTAAGGATAAAAAACCCACTGAATTGGTGGAATAAGGCCTCTCTGCCAACGGTTATCGAATTTCCGGCGGCATGCTTTGCCGCCCGGTGATGCAAAATCAGTGACACCTAAGCCAGTATTTTTGCTCCTGTATTGCAGATATAAATTGATGCCGCTAAATCATAATATTGTGCGAGTCCTCCACGGGCTGACTGTGCAATGTCCGTCCAGCCGCATCATATTTTAATCAAATTAAAAATTGACCGGTTTCCGGCCCTGAGACGAAACTCGTATTTACATTTCTTTACGAGTGGTCACTGGATCAAAACTATCAAACAATGCGATAATTACCAGTATAAATTGATGGCTATGAAAGTTGGAAATTGCTGACTTCCCAATCCGGTGATGGCATTTCTCTTTGAGTGTACCAATCCTCTGTCTGGAGAGATATATGGCTCGTACAAAAAAAGAATTGCTGGAACTGCTTACCACGGCGAACAAGAAACTCGAGGAATTTTACACGCAGGACCAGAGCGTTACCGCCAGCTTGGATCATGTACTTTCCAGCCTGGAACAGGAATATGAAGACCGCATAGCTCTTCAAGACAAAATCGTAAAATTAGAAGCCGAACTGGCCGTCTCGGGAGAAGAGCATCGCCAAATTCTCGCTCAGCTGAGGCAGATGCAGGCGGCGATGACCATATCCCTTGATCGGTTGGATTCCATCCGAAGTCAGGTGGAAGCCACAAAGGTTTCATTTGCCAAAAACCAAATGGAATTGAAAGACATGGATATCCGCTTGGACGAAATAGCCAAAACGGCGGACGTTACCATCATATCCATCGACCAATTCAAAAGGCCATTTTACCAGCACTAACTAAAATCCCCGTCCTGCATCATCAATCTTCAGGCCGGGCTTACATCCCAATTTTCGATGACATTTGTTCCCGCCATGCGAAACAATTTCGCAACCGGGCAGAACATTTTCAATTGACGCCTGATTTCGTCCATTTGATCTTCGCTCGCCGCGGTTTTGACGTGAATAGTCATGCGTATTTCGACGAAGGGGACATCGACTTCTTCGGTCATTGTGACGCCGCGCCGGTCGAGATCTGTTTCCATGTCAATGCTGAATTCTTCGAATTTAACATTGAGGGATTCGGCAATTCGGTTAGCGATGGTGTTGGTGCACCCGAGAAGTGCCGCCGAAGCGGTTTCTGTCGGGGTCAATCCAAGATCGGTACCGCCGCGGGCTTCGGGCTCGTCGATAACCGATTCATGTTGGCGCGCGGAGATATCGGTGCGCGCATGGTGCGGGCAACTGGCTTGCATTTTCTGCGTGACCATCATTTTTTGCTTAACTTCAGCCATAGGGTCTCCTTTTAAATCAATCAAAATTTATCGTTGGCGGATTATTCCTTACAAAACAGAATGTAGCCACCAAAAAGTAACTATATTCACGTTGACGTAAATATGGCTGTGCCGTATCCTTGATCAAGTCAAAAAATATAATTAATCAATTAGAGCTTCATGGAGGAAAGAGAAAAATGTCATTCACAAGAATTAAACTGGGGTCTGCGGTCGTCCTTACTGGCGCCGTGGCTTTATCGTTGGGCATGTCCAATCCAGCCCAATCTGTGGAAACAATTAAATTAACGGCGATTGACGGCTATTCCACTAAGTCAATGTGGGTTCGCGAATTTGCGGGATTTTTAATTCCTGCGATTGACAAAAAGTTGGCCGCGACCGGCAAATACAAAATCCAATGGAACCAGGCTTGGGGCGGTCAAATTGTGAAGCCGCGCGGCGTCATGGGCGGTATGCAAAAAGGTCTCGGTGATATCGGCGTCGTGACGACGGTGTTCCATGCTGATAAAGTGCCGATGCAATTGGTTGCCTTCGCAACGCCGTTTGTGACCACCGATCCGTTGTTGGTGGCGCGCACGTTCGATGGTCTCGCCGAAAAATTCCCGGAAATTAAAGGGGCATTTAGTAAATTCAATCAGGTTTATCTGACGAACGGGGCTGTCTTGGATTCTTATCAAATTTTCAGCAAGAAACCGATAACCAAGCTGAGTGATTTCAACGGCCTAAAAGTCGGCAGCGCCGGCATGAATTTGCGTTGGCTTCAAGGCTTCGGTGCAGCCGGCGTTGGCGGTAGCCTTGTTACTTATTACAACAAGCTGAAAACCGGTGTGCTGGACGCCATCATGTTGTGGCCGGAATCTGTTGCCGGGCGGAAAATATATGAAGTTGCGCCCTACATGTTGAAAGCTGATCTCGGCTCGGTTAATTCAAAGACCATAACGATGAACGTCAAATCATGGAATAAGCTACCCGGTGAAGTTCGCAAAGTCATCCAGGAATCGGCCATTGAATATCGCGATCAGGTGGCAAAGACAGCGCTCGCCAAGGCCGCTGGTAGCATCGCTAAAATAAAAGCCAATGGCGGGAAAATTCATGTCATGAGCCAGGAAAATCGCGTAAAATGGGCCAATACGATGCCGAATGTCGCCAAGGATTGGGCCGACTCGCTGGAGAAAAAGGGCCTCCCAGGCAAGGCTATTCTCGCGTCTTACATGGATACCATGCGGGCGGCGAACCAGCCGATTATACGCCAATGGGATAAGGAATAAGCCGCACCAAGTATCTCGGTAAGTTCACATGTCCGAACACGAACAAGAGGCGTCGCCGGTTGGCGGCGCCTCTAATCCCTCAAGCGAAGCGGTGAAATCTTCCCTAACAGGGAAGTTGGGCTTCGCATTAGATATCCTGCTTTCGGCTATGAATTCGATAGGCTCGGGTTGGATATTTCTATTGATGGTCATGATCTGTGTCGACGCGACCGGTCGCACATTTTTTACCCATCCGATTAACGGCGTAAACGAAATGGTCGAAATGTCGATCGTTGGCATTGTTTTTATGCAATTGGGCGATGCCACACGGCGTGGCCGGCTCACGCGATCAGACGGTTTTTATAATTTAATGAACAGGCGTGCGCATGGCATTTGGCGTGTACAAGCGAGCCTGTTTGAGATCCTCGGCGTCGTCTTCTTTGCAATCGTGTTGGCCGGCGCCATTCCTGAAATGCTTGATGCATATCGGTTGGATTATTTTGTCGGCGAGGAAGGGTTATTCACCTTTCCGGAATGGCCGATTAAATTGGTGATCGTTCTCGGCTGTTTAGTCACCTTGATGCAGTTTCTGCGCGTCCTTTGGCGGATCGTTTCGACAGGGTCTGCCGTTTCTGCGGGTCATGCTAACCCACCTGCGCTGACGGACTGATTGAGCCATGCCTCCAATTGAAATTGGCATCTTATCCGTCGTCCTGATTGTATTCTTTATTTACACCGGACTTTATATCCCCGTCGCACTGGGGCTTATATCGTTCGTCGGCGTCTGGATTATCCGTGGCGATGTCAACATGGCGGTTGCCTTATTATCTGAATCCGTAGGCGACACCATTTCCGCGCTAACTTTTGCGGCCATTCCATTGTTCGCACTTATGGGGCTTATCACATCCAAGGCCGGGATTGGCCGGGATGTTTACGAGGTCGCTAATTTCGTTTTCTATCGGATCAGGGGCGGCCTCGGGATTGCGACCGTCGCCGCCAATGCAATATTTGCATCGATCACCGGCTCATCCATTGCCTCGGCTTCTGTCTTTACCAAGGTTGCAGTTCCGGAAATGAGGCGTTTTGGATTCAAGACCCGCTTCACCGTCGGCGTGGTTGCAGGATCATCGGTCCTCGGCATGCTCATTCCGCCCAGCAACATGCTGATTATCTATGCCATCGTCACCGAGCAATCGATCGGTCAGATGTTTATTGCCGGAATTGTGCCCGGTATTCTTTTGTCCATTGCCTACGGCGTGCTGATCCTATTCCTGGCATTCTTCGTTCCCAAATTTGTCGGCGGTGAAGATTCAGCAAATGTGGCTGCAGAAGATTGGGCGAATATGAACTGGTTCGATTTTTCGGCCAAAGTCACTCCGGTTATTATTTTGATCACAGTCGTTCTCGGCGGCATTTATGGCGGCATTGTCACACCGGTTGAAGCCGGCGCCCTCGGCGCCTTAACGGCGTTGATCATTGCCGTGATTAAAAGGGCGCTGAGCCTCCGCGATCTTTGGCAAATTTTGGTCGAAACCGGGCACATCGCCGCTTCCATCTTGTTCCTCATTATTTCCGCTTCGATGTACAGCCGCATGCTCGGCGTTGCCGGATTGCCCACATTATTTGGCGATTTCCTAATTAACATGGAGCTTAATCTCACATCATTGATGGTCATCTACGTTATCTTGCTGATCCTTCTTGGAACCATCTTGGACACATCATCAATTATCCTGATCGTCGTACCCTTGTTCTTGGTTGTGCTCGACAGTTACGGCATCGATCTCGTCTGGTTTGGTATTGTAACCGTGGTCGGCGCGGAGATTGGTCTTTTGACCCCGCCGCTCGGAATTTCATGCTTTGTCATTAAAAGCACTATCGATGATCCCACTGTGTCGCTTGCCGATATCTTTATCGGCGCTTTTCCATTTGCAGTTACGATGCTCCTTGTCCTAATTATTCTCATCGCCTATCCAAGCCTCAGCGTCGGGCTGCTGAAACTTTCATTCATGTAATGGAATTCCGCTCATGCCAGATGCCGCCGAATTATTTGATTTAACGGGTAAGGTTGCCATCGTCAGCGGCGCCGGTAGCGGGATCGGGCGAGATTTTGCGATAACCTACGCCCAAGCGGGCGCGGTGGTGATTGCCACGGACCGCGATGAAGAACGCGCCAATGAGACGGCAGAAATGATCGCTGCCGACGGCGGTGCCGCGTCTTCGTATTTGACCGACGTGGCTGATACGAATTCGGTGCAGTCCCTGGCCGATTATGTGGCCGGTGAATACGGGAAGGCCGATATTTTGGTCAACAACG
>JABMOP010000310.1 GCA_013204125.1 Rhodospirillales bacterium
AAATTATAGAGGCTATTTGTCATTGATTTTTTTTGGGTTTCATGGAGTCTTCGCCCGGCGCGCGCGCCACGCGGATTAATCAACCCCCAAACCTAGCAAAAAAGTCGATCCAATGACAGAATTAGATAACGCCGGGCGCGCAAACCTGGTATGCGCCGTCGGTCCAGCTTATTTCGGCACAGCCCGTCTCAACCTGAAATAACGTTATATTTCAGTTAGTTAAGACCCATCATTTTGAACACCGAAGCTGTCAGATTGCTTTCGGTGTTGGTCAATTCTGAGGCCAGGGAGAAATGGTTGTGTTCGGGGTAGGCGTGGGTGGTCACTTCGGCCCCGGCGGTCTTACAGGCGGCCGCGTAATCTTCCGATTGACGTCTGAATTCCGGCGTCTCCAACCCGCCCCAGGCCATCACCATCTTGGTGCCGGCGGGCGGCAAGTTTTCCATCGGCGAATTGCGCGATACCGCCGCATCGTCGAGGTTCAAATAATTTTTCTGGCTGGTATGCAGGAACGGGTTCAAATCATGGAGCCCGCTGCACGGCGCGCCGCCTTTGATGGCATTTTCGGGAATGCCGTATTTTTCATGCCAGCCGGTGGCCAAGGTCATCGCCGCCAGATGGCCGCCGGCCGAATGACCGAACACATATAACTGATCTGGATCGCCGCCGATCTCGGCCGCGTTTTTGTAGATCCAGGCAAGGGCGCTGCGTGCGTCATCGACGATATCATCAAGCGTGACCGCCGGCGCCAGCCGGTAATTGATCGGCGCCCAGACGGCGCCGGCGTCATGGAAGGTATCGGCAGGAAAACGGTAGCCGGCTTTGTCGCCCGCCGCCCAATAGCCACCATGGATAAAGGCCAAAATCGGCGCGCCGCCCGATGCCGTTGGGAAGGCATCCAGTTTCTGCAACGGATCGTCGCCGTAGGCGATATCCAGCTTGCCGCTGAGCCGTTCCACCGCTTTCGCCGACAGCCCGCCATATTGGGCGTGGTAGACGTCTATATCGTCGATGGTAGAAACGATGTCGTACTGAGCTTCCAGCGCGTCCAAATCATAATCGCGGTAAACGGTCATTGGTTGCTTCCTCCCCAAAATATTAGCCTGTTCGGCCTGTTTTCACCCATTGCCCGTCATGATGCCTGATGGGTCTCCAATTTCAAGGAATTTCAGCGATTGTTCGGATTTGTGTTAGATGCCGGCTTGTGCGTTTATGGGGATGTCTGGTGCCCGCTTAACGCGGGATTATCGGGAAGCCGGTGAAATTCCGGAACGTGCCCAACGCTGTGATGGTGATGGTCTGGGCAGGCGCCACTGGAGAAATCTGGGAAGGCGCTCAGACCAAACGACCCTAAGTCAGAAGACCGGCCAGACATCATAGCCTTTACGCACGGACAAGCGTGACAGGCGTATCGAAGCGTTGTTGGGGAGCAAACAATGCAGAGCAAGCCTCCAATGTTGATGCCGGCAGAACCGTTCAGCAAGCTGGAACGGGACGCCGTTTATAAAGCTATCCACACGCGCCGGGACGTGCGCGACCAATTCCTCTGCGATCCAATACCGGAAGAAACCTTGTTACGGTTGCTCGACGCTGCGCATCATGCGCCGTCGGTCGGTCTGATGCAGCCGTGGAATTTCATCGTCATTCGGGACGCGCAGCAACGGAAAAATATTTGGCAGGCTTTTTCGAGGGCGAATGAAGAAGCCGCGTCCATGTTTTCCGGCACCCGCCAAATAAAATACCGGTCCTTGAAGCTTGAGGGAATTCTGAAAGCGCCGATCAATATTTGCGTGACCTCGGATCGGGAGCGGGGCGGCGAGGTTGTTCTTGGGCGCACCCATAACCCCGACATGGATCTCTACAGCGCGGTCTGCGCGGTCCAGAACCTCTGGCTCGCTGCCCGTGCCGAAAATATCGGGGTCGGATGGGTCAGTATTTTTCACGACGCTGATTTGAGGGAAATTTTAGAAATTCCGGCGCCTGTCGAGATCGTTGCATATCTGTGCATCGGCTATGTCGACGAGCTTTATGATCGCCCGGAACTTGAAGCCAAGGGGTGGAGCAAGCGCATAGCTTTGCGCGATCTCATATTCGAGGGGAAGTGGCAGGGCCGGCCCTAAACATAGCCGTTGGTCACGCGCGGCGGCAATTTACCATTGAATTTCCAGCCTTAAAAACGCATTTAATTAACCGATGCCCGACGTTGTTGAAATTTACATGTGCAAGCCCGGCCAAAAGCTGGACGAAGGCGCATTGGTTGTCTCCCACGATATTCGCGATAAGGCCGATGCCAAAGAAGATGCGATGAGAAAGTGTAAAATCAATCCGTCCCTTGGCCGCATCGCCTATTACGCGATCAATGAAGACGGCGACTTTAAAGCATATTTTTCATACACCAATCCCAATGTAGCGGAACTCCAGCCGGTCAATACGGAACAAAAGAAGGTCAAGAAAAAGCCCAAAAAGAAAACATTTTGGCAGAAATTTAAATCCGCCTTAGGGGTTTGAATTTTTGGAAGGAACCGGTTGTTTGGCCCGCCAATTAAGCGGAGCGATAGGCGTTTTGGTCAAAGCGGGCATTGATTATTTCGGCGGTTAGTCGCCTGATTACCCTGCGCGGGCCACCCGATCTCGGGGGAAGACGATGCGCGCCGTCGTGCCGACGCCCAATTCGCTGTCGATTTCGAGCCGTCCGCCGTGCATTTCGATCAGGCCCTTTACCATAGGCAATCCGAGGCCGGTGCCCTCTGCTTCCAATTCCCGGTTTTTCGATTTAACTCGGCCGAAGGTCTCCATTGCCAAATCAATGTCTGATCGGCTCATTCCGATGCCGGTGTCGGCAATCGCTATGGCCAGTTCGCCATTTTCTGAAACTTTCCCGCTTAGGGTGACGTTGCCGCCGGGCGGCGTGAATTTAACCGCGTTGGATAACAAATTGACCAAGATCTGTTTTACCCGCCGCTGATCGGCATACATTTTTGGCAATGATCGTTCGCAGGAATTTACGATGGAAACGTTACCGTCTTTGGCCCGGATGCTGATCATATTGGTTACGGCGTCGAGGATATCGTCCAACCCAAATTCTTCCGAATGCAGCTCGAGTTTCCCCGCCTCGATCGCTGATACATCTAGTACATCCTCGATCAAGGATAAGAGATGGTGCCCGGAGCCATGGATGCTTTCGACATAATCCAACTGCTTGTCATTCGCCAGCGGCCCGAATATTTCGTTCATAAGCGCATCAGAATAGCCGATCACCGCGTTTAAGGGCGTGCGTAACTCGTGGCTCATATTGGCAAGGAAATCAGATTTTACACTGTTGGCTAATTCTGCTTCCAACTGGCTTCGTTTCAATTCAGTGATATCAAAATGAAATGCGATAACACTTTTATCGGCCAACCTCTGTTTGTGTATTCTGGTCCACCGGCCATCATTTTGTTTCATTTCCCGGCTGCTGGTTTCCTGATTGTGCCTCAGTAATGCGTATTTGACCCAATTTTCAGTACTGCCGTCCAAATTTCCAATCAGGCCGGAATTGGCGATCGCATAAAAATAGTCTGAAATGTGGACTCCGGTTTCCAAGAACCTGCCGCTCGGTCCGTAGAGATTTTGAAAATTATCATTGCACATGACAAATTTGTCTTCTGCATCCCACAAAATAAATCCGATGGGTAATTTATTGATCGAATCTAAGAGACGTAACCGAGACTGTTCCAATTGTTTCTGGTTCGCTTCGATGGTTATATCGCGTGAGAATACAGCAATATATTTAACTTCATTGCCTTCTCCGAAGACTGGATAATAGGTATTTTCCAGCCACAGGCCTTCCCTTTGTTCAATCATCTTGGCGGCTTTGCCCGTCGTGACCACACGCCGCCGGATGTCCAATCGCCCTCCAAGCACGTCGCCCGGAACACCGATATCCGCCATATTCATACCGATGATATCTTCACGGTTTTTACCGAAGCGGCCTGCCATTGCCTGATTTAAATCTACGATCTCGCCGGTAACAGTTGCGAGCGCGGCAGCATCCGAAGTAGCATTTAAAAATGCGCGCGCACGTTCTTCACTTTCCAAAAGCCCGGCTTCGATCTTCTTTGTTTCCGTAATGTCAATATGGATCGAGATCGTACCCCCGTCTGCGAGCTTCTGGCGGACAATCTTTAACCACCGACCGTCGATTATTTTAAAATCGGTGGGTGGTAGGTTCCCTTCCAACTCGCATAGCCTGTTTTCGATCCAAGTATCGACATCGCAATCGAGCACGCCATGCGCCTTCCTTCTTTCTGCAAGGGCCCGCGTATAATCTTCATAATTGTCGCCCGATTTTAACGTCGCCCCCAATTCGCCCAACTGCGCGCGAAAAGTTCCATTGCAAAGGATAAGTCGTTTGTCGCTGCTCCAGACAACGATCCCCACATCCACTTTCTCTAATACTTCCGCATACTGTTCAAGCGCGGCATACGCTGCCTTAACTCCGCTGAGATCCCTGAGAATTCCGGTGTAGAGCCTGCGCCCCGGAACTGAAATTTCGCTGACCGCCAAATGAACAGGAACGATTGAGCCGTCCTTGTGGCGGGCAAGAACCTCACGACCAATCCCTATGATTTTTGATTCGCCACCCTTCTTGTAACGGTCGAGATAACCATCATGGTTTGATTGGTCCGGCTCCGGCATGAGCATGGATACATTCTGTCCGATGAGTTCTTTTGTCTCGAAGCCAAGCAAATCGGTAGCAGCATTATTTGCTTTTTCGATAAGGCCATTTTCGTCGATCATGATAATGGCATCGACCGCCGTATCAATGATTGCCCGGTACTCCGCCTCATTCGCCCGCAACAATTCATCGGCGGTCTTCTTTTCGGTAATATTCTCAACTTGACCTATGATTTTGACCGGCTGTCCATCAGCGTCGCGGATAGCGGTCGAAGATACCCTGCCCCAAATGAGGCTCCCCTGCTTGTCGATAAACCGTTTTTCAATTTGATGATAATCGTCGTCTTTTGTAACGACATCTTTCCACCAATTTCTCGTTAATTCCACGTCATCCGGATGGGTCACATCCATGACCGATCTTCCGTTTAGCTCTCCATCCTCATAACCGAGCATTTTATGGTAGGCATGATTGGCCTCGATGATAACGCCATCAAGTGTGAGATATGTCGCTCCAATAGCGGCGTTGGTGAACAACTGACGATAGCGGTCGTCTAGTAGCTGGATTTCGTCTGAAATGTTCCTGGCGATTCCTTCGA
>JABMOP010000311.1 GCA_013204125.1 Rhodospirillales bacterium
ATGGGCAAGACGACGACGGTGCGCTCGATCATGGGACTGCTGCCGGCCCATGGCGGCACCATTATTTACGGCGGGCGTGAGATCCATAATTTGCCCACCTATCGGATCGCAGGGCTCGGTATTGGGCTGGTCCCCGAAGGGCGTCAGATTTTCCCGAATTTGAGCGTCCTTGAAAACCTTGTCGCCATCGCCGCCAACCGTATCAATGCCGCCCAGCCTTGGACGTTGGAACGTATTTTCGAATTGTTCCCGCCGCTGGCCGAACGCCAAAGGAATATGGGCAACCAGCTTTCCGGCGGAGAGCAGCAAATGCTTGCGGTCGCGCGTGCTTTGATGACCAACCCGGGCCTGTTGATCCTGGACGAAGCAACCGAAGGCCTTGCGCCCCTTGTTCGCGTCGAAATTTGGAAAGTACTCGAGCATTTGAAATCAGAAGGCCAATCCATTTTGGTAATTGATAAAAACGTGGATATTTTATCGCGCATCGCCGATCGCCATTACATCATCGAAAAGGGCTCGGTCGTGTGGGACGGTTCGTCCGCTGAACTCCGCGCCGACAAAGCGTTGCAGCACCGCTATCTAGGCGTTTAGGGGCTGATAGTTTACTCCGGCCCGGCGCCTTGAAAGCGCCGCTCGGCGTACACATTTAAATATTTATGGACCATTCGACGATCAACGATAACGCTGCCTCCAAGGGCATCACCACTGAATTTTGGCCGCTGGTGGTATCCGGCGCGCCGGCCGAAAATTTATTTTATTGCGTCGCGGAACTGACCAACAGCAGCGGCAAAGTGTTGCGCGGCGATGATGCCCTCATTGCCGGGTCCACCGAACGAGTTTTGGATCAGGCGCGGTTAACGAATACTGTGACCGAAGTTTTGGTCAATACGCGCAAGTTCCTGAAAAGCCGCTCGGCGGACGGTAAATCGGCGACCGCAGTTGTGCCGATTAATGCGGTTGCCTTGAGCTTGGACAGTTTTGCCACCGCCTTCGCGAAAGGCTGCCGTCAGATTGCAAAAAATACAAACGGCAAATTGGTGTTTGAGTTGTCCAATCTTCCGGGTCAAATTTCCCTCGATTATTTGGATAATTTAAGCATCCTTATGTTCCCGTTTTGCCGCCATTACATCGCCCGGCCCAATCCCGCCTGGACCGATTTTTCGATTTTTACCAACTGTAATTTTCAAGGCATCTCGTTCCACTTGAAGGACAAGGCCTGGCCCACCGATCAGATCCAGCCGCATCTGGAAAAATTTTGCAGATCGGCACTTGAAAATCGGCTCGATCCCTATATTCATGGTGTCGAGAACGAAGCCATCTTGAATGTTGCGCGCCGCGCCGGATTTAAATACCTGGACGGTTCCGGCGTCCACCCGCCCGAAAGTTAACCCACTAACGCCAATAACCGTCCTTGTCGATCTGGTGCAAGGCGTCCATCTCTTTTGAAGTGGGTGCTGTTGTCTCCGCTAAATCCGGCACCGATTTGATGTCCCAGCCGGTATTTTCACGCACTTCTTTTTCTGAATGACCGGGATGGAGGGTCGAGAGATGAAGCTCGTTATCTTCCCCATACGGTCTTAGAACTGCCCGGTCGGTAATCACCGCCGATGGACCGCCGCCCGGAAGCCCGGCGCGTTTTCGGGCATCGCCGCCGTCGAGGAACCCAGGCGACGTGATGAATTCCACGCGATCGACGAGGCGGTGTTTTTCGTGATTCATAATGGCGATCAGGCGCTGCGCCATCGCCGCGATATCCGATGCCCCGCCCGAACCCGGTAACTTAACTTTCGGATTTTCGATGCCGCCAATGTAGGAGGTGTTGATGTTGCCGTATTTGTCGATCTCGGCGCCGCCGATAAATCCAGCGTGAACACGCCCGCCCGAAAGCATGCCCATGATCTGAATCAGTCCACAGGTCCAGGCGGCGCCCTCCTGATTAGGCCCGTCGCACATGGTGTAGAGCATTCCTTCGGCAGGCTCGTATCTGGCAACACCGCTTTCGAACAGGCCGACCGCATTCGGTGCATGGGTCAGGCGGGCAACGCCATAGGCGGTGATCGGCAGACGCATGCCGACAAAAATTCGCTCGTGGTCTTTAATTTCGCGCGCCGCCGCAATAATCATAAGTTCTTGCGTCGAATATTCTTCTGACATGACTTCACTCCGCCGCGTAGTTGGCGGGCGCCGACAACGCTTCGCCCTTAATGCGTAATTCTTCCAGCCGATCACCAAGCTTGGCGCGGTAGGCGGCGTGATCGGGAATTCCAAGCACCCATTCGTCCAGCCACGCCTTGAAGCCGTCCACTTCGCGCGTCGCCTTGTGGTAGTCGTGGAAAAATTCGTTGTCGCGCTTCCAGCATCCGATCAAAGGCGCCGGGTGGCAGGCGGCGGGCACTTCGCAAACGGCATTGACGCCGAACCCGGGGATGACGACGCGGCTTGGGTCGGATGATATGATTTCCGGCTCGACAATTTCGTTGGCGAGGACGATGATTTTTTCAGACGCAATCGACGCTTCCTGGGTCAGCCCGTAAGACCCCCAATAATGGGAATTGCCGAACCTGTCGGCGCGCTGCACAACGAGGAAGGCGACGTCCGGTTTCAAGGCCGGCACCAAGGCCACTGGCTCGCCGGTGAACGGGTCTTCCGCCAGCTTGATATTGGGATTGGATTTGAGGATATCGGAGCCCAAGATCGATTTGACGGCAATGTAAGGCAAGCCATAAGCGCCGCCGAAAAATGCCATGCCGATTGAAAAATTGGTGTAGTCGTTGATTTTGATAGGGTGCGGTATGGATCTTTCCGCAGCCCGGCGATAATTGTGGCCAAGCCCGCCGGACACATTGCCGACCCAGGCGCCGGTCACTTCGTTGGCGCACCCCGCGCCAATCAACATATCGGTGGAAATATCCGATATCGGCGCGATCATGTTGAGCCCTTTAAATCCTTGGCGGATCAATTCGTGGGTGGCGGCAAAAGGAATGGCATTTTCCAGCGCCGCGCCCAAAACGATGCTGTCGCCATCCTTGACGAAGGACGCAATGGCATCCTTCAAATCCATTAGTTTTTCTTGCATGATTTTCGGTGAACTTTCTTATTGGTATTAGTCGGCGCGAAGGCGGAAACGCTGGATCTTTCCGGTCGCCGTCTTCGGCAGATCATCGACGAAGTTGAACCAGCGCGGATATTTGTAGCGCGCTAATCCGCTTTTACAATGTTCGAGCAATTCGGCCGCGAGCGCGTCAGACGCGTCGCCGGCATTATTCAATACAATAAAGGCTTCGGGCTTGATCAATTCGTCATCGTCGGCGCGCCCGACGACGGCGGCTTCTAAAACTTGTTCGTGTTCTACCAGCTTGGCTTCGATTTCCACCGGCGAGCACCAAATGCCGCCGACTTTGAGCATGTCGTCGGACCGTCCGCAGCAGAAGAAAAATCCATCTTCGTCGACGTAATAAGTATCGCCCGTGTACATCCATCCATCGCGCAAAGCTTCCGCCGTTTTTTCCGGATTGCGCCAATAATATTTGAGAAGTGAATCGCCCTTTATCATCAAGCTGCCGGTCTCCCCGGTCGGCACTTCGTTGCCGTCACCATCGACGATGCGCCCTTCATATCCGGGCACGGTCTTGCCGCTGGCGCCGGGTTTGATATCGCCTTCCCGGTTGGAAAGAAAAATATGTAAAATTTCGGTGGTGCCGATGCCATCTAAAAGCGGTATGCCGGTTTTCGCGGTCCAGCGTTTTAGCAAATCCGGCGGCAAGGCTTCGCCCGCCGAAATGCAAAGTCGCAGCGACGATAAATCGGGCGTGCGCTCTTCAAAGGTGCGGAGCTGCGCTGCATAAAGGGTTGGTACCCCGAAATATAAGCTTGGATGATGGGCTTCGATAACTTCGTGCATGACGCCGGGTGTCGGCACGCCGCCGAACAGGATCGCTTCGGCGCCGACCCATAAGGGGAATGTCATGGCATTGCCGAGCCCATAGGCGAAGAACAGCTTGGCCGCCGAAAAACATATATCGGCATCGGTCATGCCGAGAGTTTCGACGCCATAATGCTGGCTGGTGACAACCATATCTTTATGCGCATGGACAACGCCCTTGGGGTTGCCGGTGGAGCCGGATGAATAAAGCCAGAAGCAATCGTCTCCCGGGTCTGCATCGGTCGGCGCAAGATCGGCAGACATATCAGCCATCTTCGAAATAAGGCTATCGCCGCCGGTGGCGCGCATCTGAACCTTCGGTTTGTGGCTCGCATCGGCCAGGGCAGGTTCCACTTCGTTTAAATATTCTTCTGAATAAATGACCGCCGTGGCTTCGGAATTTTCAACCATATAGGCAAAGTCTTTGGCGCGCAGAAGCGTATTCAGCGGCACGGGTATAAGCCCGGCGCGGATGGCGCCCCAAAAGACGTAATAAAATTCGGGCGCGTCTTTGATAATCATCAGCACCCGATCGCCGGACTTGAGACCTTGGCCGAGGAGGGCGTTGCCGGCGCGGCTCACATTTTCGGCCAAGGCGGCATAGGTTACAGTTTCGCCGTCACCGTCGTGCACGCGAATGGCGATTTTGTCGCCGCGCCCTTCGGCCAGATGGCGGTCGATGAACGGCACGCACACATTGAAGTTGTCCGAAAACGTAAAGGCCGCCGGCGATGCCGAGCTATCTACTGCAACCGTATGATCGGTCATTATATTCCCTCCCTGGATCGTTCCTTTTAAGCGCGCTTTAGCGCCGGTTCAATTGTTATCGGGCCCGGCGAGTAAATCTTAGTGCGACATATTTTTCGTTCTCAGAGCATATGCTTTTATGTGCTTTTATATGCTTTTATGTGCTTTTTGCGTGGTTAACAGGAATTTCCGTGCTTTATCCGAGCTTAATAGTTAATGTTCCATATATGTTCATGGTCTCTAAGGCGCAAGGCCACACTGGGTCGGGTCACCCCAACAACATGTATTAGCATTTTTCCTTATTGATATTGCTGCAGGAAACCCAATTTATTAGACATTACCGGAGACCGTAGGTGTTGGAAAATTATTATCTGAATGGCTTGGTGCGATATTTATGTTTAGCGGCGCTGCAATCAGGCTAAGGCCCGGAGATTTAATCCGGAACCTTGCCAGTGGATTTCACGATTGGCTCAATACGCCGTTCGGTGACGATCAGATTAAGCGGGCCGGAAAACCAGCCGGCAAAAAGAAAATTAATGCAAATACCGGCCCAGGCGACGAACAATCCCAGCTGGTTTGGCCGGAAGACCGATTGGCCGCAGTTCAACAATTATGGGGCGATGGGTTTGTATCGGCGGGTGCGGCAGATTATTTGGCCGTAACACTGCCGCTTTTGAGATTATCGGAAAAGAATAGCCTGTTGATCGTCGGCGCCGACCTCGGCGGTCCCGGCCGCTACACGGTGGAAGAAACCGGCGCCTGGGTGTCGGGCTACGTGAACGATAAGGAATTGGCCAAAGTTGCCAAGGAACGCGTCAAAATGGCGGGCTTGGCCAAACGCGCGCCGGTTTCTTATAGCGATTATGAAAATTTAGAGTTGAGGGCAAAATCGTTCGATGCCGCGGTGTTGCTCGGCGGATTGACCGGAATCTCCGACAAGGAAGCGTCGTTTGAAAAAATTGCTGCTTCGCTTCGGCCCGAAGGTGAATTGTGGTACGCAGATTTTGTACTTCCCAATGGCGAACAGCCCAATCAATCGGTTGCCGATTGGGCCGCAACCGAACAGGTCCCACCACAAATGTTGCAAGTCCCCGTAGTCCAGGCGCTGATGCAGAAATTTTCCCTGGATGTTCGCCCGCCCGAAGATATCACCAACGCGCACCGCGATCGCATCTTCAAAAGCCTTTCGGCCTTTTTGGAAAAGACCAACAAAAAGGCGCTCACAAAAATTGAAGGCCCGCTGTTCGGCGAATTGGAGCAACTGGGCAAACAAATCGCCGCTATCGATTCGGGTGGCTTGAAAATATATCAGTTCCACGCCTATAAAATCGCCAGCAAAGAAGATCTATTACGCGTAACCGCCAGCCTCTAAATTCTGTCCGCCGTTCAAAATTAATCGGTCGGGCGAATTTCAAATTTCCGCCAAAAATTTTTCTAATATTTTTTGAAACGCATCGGGCGCTTCGAGCGCCGTGATATGGCCGGCGCCGGGTATAACCACATGGCGGGCGCCCGGAATTTGCGCCGCCGTTTCGGCCAAAACATCTACCGGTGCGCCTTTATCCTCGGCGCCGCCCAATATCAGCGTCGGCACATTTATGTCGCCAAGAATCTTGCCGAAGGATAATTGTTTTAAGGCTTCGCAGCAGCCTTCATGGCCGGTCGGATCGGTTGCACGGATCATTTCGCGTACCTTGTCCAGCGCCGGAGTGTTTTGTTCGAGCGAGGCCTTGGTGAACCAGCGTTCGACGGTTGGCTCGACCAAGCCCGCCATACCGAAATCCCGCGCCGTTTCAATTCGGTATTGAAAATAATCAGCGTAATCGGGCGGCGCGTCGGGGCGCGCATCACATGACGTAAAAGACAGCACCCGGCCTGGGTATCCGGCCGCAAGGCCATAGCCCATCATGCCGCCAATCGAAAGCCCGACCCAATGGCTGGCCTCGATGCCAAGCGCATCCCAAAGCCCGATGGCATTGTCGATCAGCATGTCGAAGCTATAGGGGCCGGGAACGGCGGGCGTATTCCCATGCCCCGGATGATCAAAACGCAAAATCTGGTATCTATCGCTTAAGGCTTCGGCGATGTCGTCCCAAAGGCTTAAGTTGTTGGCGAGGGCGTGTGAAAAAGTAATCCAGGGCGCCCCTGGCTTGCCCTCAATTATGTAATGATAGGAAACTCCGTTCACGTCCACATGCGCCATTTATCAAATCCCCCGATGGTCGTTCCTAATCCATGATGGGCGCGCGCGGCAGTTGGATCAAGAGAGGGGAGGAAAAGGGTTGGCGTGTCCGCATTTGGCCAAGTAACCTGCCTGCAACCTAGATCGTAAATAAAAGGGAAGGCTTTAAAATGGAAGAACATATCAAATTTGATTCCGACGGATTTATGCTCGATGGCGTCTTGCATATTCCAGATGATTATAAAGCCGGCGAAAAGCGCACCGCGTGGCTGGTCCTACATGGTTTTGGCGGATCGAAAAACGGCGGCGGCACAAAAATGCAAGCCGAAATGATGTGCAAATGGGGCTATGTGACGTTGCGCTTTGATCATCGCGGGTGCGGCGATAGCGAAGGCGAGCGCGGCTATATCCGCTGCTTGGATCAAGTCGCCGATGTGCAAAACGCGTTGACCTGGCTTGCCAAGCGCGATGAAGTAGACGAAGGCCGCATCGGCTGCACCGGCGGCAGTTTCGGCGCCGCGGTGACCGTCTATACCGCCGGCATCGACAAGCGCATCGGCGCCGCCATTTCAATTGGCGGCTGGGGCGACGGCGAACGCAAGTTTCGGGGCCAGCATCCAACACCCGAAGCTTGGAAAAAATTCACCGATATGCTCGAAGCGGGTAAAAAACACCGGGAAGAAACCGGCACGGAATTGATGGTGCCGCGCTGGGACATCGTGCCGATCCCGGAACATTTGCGCAAAAACGTGAACCCGGATGCGAATATGGAATTCCCCGCCGAAACCGCACAAAGCATGTTCGATTTTAAGGCCGATGATGTGGTCGGCAACATTGCGCCGCGCCCCCTTTTGCTCCTTCATTCGGCCAATGATTCCGTCACGCCGACCGAGCAATCGGTGGAAATGTTCAAACGCGCCGGCAAGCCTACGGATTTAGTGCTTTTATCCGATGTCGACCATTTCCCTTTTTCCGACGAAACAGGCCGGTTCGTGGAAGCGCTCAAAGGCTGGCTCGACGTCTATTTTCCGGCGACCGTTAGCTGACCAGGGCCGAGGAATGACCGATAAGTTTGTCACCGTCCAAAAAGACGCTCTTTTGAAATTTTGCGAAGGCGTGTTCCAGGGCGCCGGCGTATCTGCCAAAGACGCGACCCTTTGGGCGGATGTGTTGATCTGGGCGAATTTGCGCGGCGCCGATTCTCATGGGCTTTTGCGTCTGCCGGAATACATCAACCATATCGACGACGGCAAACTTAATGCCAAACCGGATATGAAGTTCGAGCGCGGCAATGGCGCGGCCTCTGTTTTGGATGCGGATTTGGCGCCGGGGCCGGTGGCAATGACGGCGGCGATGGAGGAAGCCATTGCCACGGCGCGCAAAATCAATGTCGGCTGGTGCGTCGTTAGGGGCACCACCCATGCCGGCGCCGTCGGCTACTATGCTTTGCAGGCGGCACGCCAAGGCTTTGCCGGTTTGGTGATGACCGCGTCCAGGCCCTTGATGGCCTATCCGGGGGCACGCATCGCCGCCGTATCGACCAATCCGATTTCGATTGCGGTTCCGGGCGGCGATCATCCACCGCTTTATCTGGACATGTCCACTTCCGCCTCCGGCATGGGCAAAATTGCCCAGGCGCGGGATGCAGGTGCCTCGATCCCGGACGGATGGGCGGTCGATGCCAACGGCAAATCAACCACCGATCCGCACGAAGTCGCCATGCTCTCGCCGATGAGCGGGCCCAAGGGGGCGTCGATGTCGTTGATGATAGAATGTCTGACCAGCCTGTTCGCCGGGCTTCCGCTGATCGAATTTGCGCTCAAGACTGGCGAAGCGCGCCATGGCCGGCCGATGAACGGGGTGTGCGTCGCCGTCGATGTTTCCGCGTTCTGCGATCTCGGCGAATTTCGCGCCAATGCAGACGCGCTTGCTGCCCAAATTTCCGGGCTGCCGACCGCCGACGGCATCGACACCGTTTTTGCGCCCGGCGAGCGCGGCGATGCGGTGATGGCGAAGCGCGAACGCGAAGGCATCCCCTTGCCGCAAGGCACTATGGCCAGGGTCGCGCCGCTCGCCGAACGCTTCGGCATAGAAATGCCCGTGGGGGTCTAGGTTCCGCTTTATTCCCGAAAGCGGAAATTAGCCAATTGCATCACGATCCCTTCGGTAATCACGCCCGGGTCACCGAACTGAACCTGCCTTTACAAAGGTAAGGGCTATTTATATTCTGAGTTGCAATACCGGTTTCGGAGCATCTGGTGCTATTCAATTCCCACATATTCCTTTTTGTTTTTTTGCCGCTGGTGTTTGTTGCTTTCGAATTGGCACCGAAAAAATTAAAATTATGGGTCTTATTTTTAGCGTCGATGGTTTTCTACGGCTATTCAGGGATCAAGCCCCTGGCCGCCATGATCGTCTCGATATTCTGGGTCCATGGCGTAACCTATTATAGGGATTTGGTGCCGCGTTCGCTGGCGAAATTATTGCTCGTCGCCGTGCCGCTGTCGATCCTGTTTTTATTCCGCTATCTCAATTTTGCGCTGGACAGTTTTGGCATTCCGGAAAATACGAGGCAGGGATTTTCGTTCTTCCTCGATGTCCTGGTGCCGGCCGGCATCAGCTTCTACACCTTTCAAATTATTGCTTATGGGCTTGATGTGATTGACCGGGCTATCGAACGGGAAACCAAATTCCTCAATCTCGTTACATTCATGTCTTTTTTTCCGCAACTGATCGCCGGCCCGATTGTCCGTTACAACCAAGTGCGCGACCAATTCGAGGCAATCCGGCTGAAAGGTCCGCTGGCGCGAAATTTTGCCGACGCGATGCAATTGGTGGTGATAGGCCTCGTTTACAAAGTCTTTATCGCCGATGCCATGGGTCAATTACACGGCAAAGTGAATTTGACCAATGGTGGCACTTTGGACGTATGGCTTGCGGTGCTCATTTATTCTTTTCAAATCTATTATGATTTCTACGGGTACTCGCTCATCGCCATTGGTCTTGGAAAGCTTTTCGGCATCGATCTTCCCGTAAATTTTGAACGCCCCTATATGGCGCCCAACTTCAAGCTATTCTGGAAGCGATGGCACATAACACTGTCTATGTGGTTGCGTGATTACGTCTATATAAGATTGGGCGGGAACAATAATTACATTCGGAATATTCTGATCGTTTTTGCCGCCGTCGGCCTGTGGCACGGAGCAGATTGGAGTTTCGTTGTTTGGGGGCTTTACCACGCGGCCCTGGTAATTGGATATAAATTGACCAGGCCTGTTTGGGACCGGGCGCCGATAGCGCTCCAAATTGCCGTTTGCTTTATCTTAGTCAGCCTTGGATGGCCGTTGTTTTATCTCGACATAAACGGATATCTGGCGCTTTTGCCGCGGCTCGTCACCATCACGGAAGAGCTTCGTCAGATTTACCAGATCCAGGAAATCGGATTTATCGGTCTTGTGGCTTTGTGGACATTTTTACCCGGCCCCATTGGGGGGAAAATAAAAAGCTGGCTGTGGAACGTCTCCAAGCTGCCGGTTTTTCAGGCCTCCATCGTGGTTGTTTTGATCTTGATGTTAGCCAACACCGCCGACTTCATTTATTTTAGGTTTTAGCGCGCCGTGAAAATTCGCCCTTCCAATTATTCTCATTTGTGGAAACTGTGCCTATGGGTAGGGATCGTTTTTATTCCGCTTACCCTCGCCGTTGTCCCGCAACAAATAAGCCTCCTATATTCGCCCTTCGATTTGAACCGGCTCGAAAAGGACGAGGTCTTGCTTTTCGATTATGGTTCCGCCCGGCAACTTTATGCCATGAAGCTGAAGACCTTGGCTAATCGCCCACCAGCCGATGTCTTAATCACAGGCAATCATGTGATGCGGTTTTATTCCGGGAGGGAGCATTTCAAGAACCTCGATTTATTCAACTTCGTCATTGGCTCGCCTTCCCTGTTCCAGGAACTGGACCTTTTAAAAGCCCTTAAAAAAATCAACAGGTTACCGAAAAAATTGTTGGTTCATACGATTTTGGCCCATGGCGGCAGCGAGGTTCTGCTGACACGGAGCGAGCTGATTTATTCAGGCGGCAATGCCACTCCGCCATTCAACATCTCGATCAAAAAAATTGAAGACGAAATCCTATGGTTCTTTAAATACGAAACCTACTTGAATGGGATTTATTCGTTTTTTCGCAAAAACGTGGTGGTCAATTATCCGAAATGCGCAGCCGCATTCAGTGGCGCGGAAAAGGTGGCAGCGGGAAATTGGCTCAAAGCCAGGATAAAGTTTGCCGAATATCTGCCGCCCTACACCACTTTAAATTCGGGGCTTTTGTCGATCGACGAATTTTGCCGGAGCGAGCGCAATTTCCGCCTGTTGGATACAAATGGTTTGGTTCGAAACGGCGGGCAGATGGCAAAATTAAATTCGGAGCTGTTTTACCATCGCGTCTATGATTTTCCGGTTGCAACGCCGTCCGAAGCCGCGGCCCAGGCCAAGATAGCCTTAAGCGGCATTGCGAAGTTGGAAAAATTCGCCGACGAAAACGGCTTTAAAGTGATCTATCTCATTCCGCCTAGATATGAAATTCCACTCAACGGTCCGAACGATGAAGTCGCAAATATAATTTTCGAGAAAAATACAGAACTCACGGTGATTGATTTTCGCCGTTTTTCCCTGGAGAAAAAATACTACATGAATGAAGCGCATCCTTCCGAGGAGTTCGGAAAGTTGCTGGCGCCGTGTCTGGATAGAATAATAAGCTCGGCAAAGCCATTGGTAAGCCGGCACGCGGTTGGCGCGCGCGGCCGTACCGTTTGTTAAGGGCGTCGCACCGCTCGCCGAACGCTTCGGCAAAGAAATGCCGGGGGAAACCCGCCCTTAACGCGGCGCTGACAAAAACTCCTTCGGCGCCTTAATCGGCCCATCCAAAGTCATCAGGAAGCGTTCCAATTTTTTGAGCTCCCGCGCCGAAAGGCCAAGCGGTGCCAGTGCGGAATGCCCGAGCTTGCTCGGCGGCGCGCGATTATAAAAATCAATCACCTCGGCGAGCGTCGCCAGTTGCCCATCATGCATATAGGGTGCGGTTTTTGCCACATTGCGAAGGGTTGGGGTTTTGAAGCTGCCGACCAATTCCGCGCCCGCTATTTTGGCGAATTTAATTTCCCCGCAATCGTCGGCGCCGGCGTCGCTGAAGGGGCCGAGACAATTGAATTCGTCCGCCCTGGCCATTTTTACGCCGGCGGCCCGGCCTTGGGTGTCGGCTGCATCGCCATCGGGCGGCAGACCGGTGTCATGGAAATCATTATTGGTGAACAGCGCACCGTTGTGACATTGGATGCAGTTGGCTTCGCCGATAAACAGACTGAGGCCTTCGATCTCATCGCCGTCGAATATTTGCCTTGCTGTGGTTTCGTCGCCCTTGAGCACGGCTTCGACATAGCGGTCGAAGCGGGACGCGCCTGGAAGGATCAAACGCTCATAGGCAGCGATGGATTTACCGATATTTGAATAGATGCGTGAGATGGTTTGCCGGTCCGCCGCCCGCATGGCCGACCACGCGGCGCTGGATTTGGAAACATCGTTTGGTGCGGCGATGGCGGGGAACCTTTGATTGTCCGAAATATCCGGCAGTTTTCCGAATATTTCCTCATAGGCATTCCGGTAAAACCGGTCGGCGGCAATTATTTTCGCATATTGGGTCCTGGCGCCGCCGTGTTCGACCGGACTTTCCATCGGTCCGAGGGCTTGGGACCATTGACTGTCCTTGCGCCCGTCCCAGAAAAACCACGGGCTATAGGCGGTTCCTATGATCGTTGGCGTGTGCTTCGGAACCGGCCCCATTCCCTCGGCCAGGCGCAATCCATCGGTGAACTCTCGCTCCGGCTGATGGCAGGTTGAACAGGCGATTTCCCCATTGCCGCTCAATCGTTTGTCAAAAAACAGCTTATGGCCGAGCCGCGCCGCCCTGGCGTCGTCGCCGAACTTGTTGGACGGGTCTTTCTCCAGCGGGGCCAAACTGCCGATCCACAAAGATCGCAAAACTTCCCGTTCGGCTACCGACCATACGTGCGGCCGGAGCAGAACGATCACCACGGCAACGGCGATGACCGCGAGAACTGAAATGAAAAGAACAAGCCGCCTCATTCGCCGGCCGCTATTTTAACATCAGGTTGAAGACAACCGTATCCTTCTGGCTTCCGCTCTCGATGGCGATCTTCATCTGCCACCAGCCGGACATATTAAAGCGGACGCCCTCGACGAGATATTTTCCGTCGCCTAAGTTTTTCGTAACCCTGGGCGCCGTCGGCAATCCGTGACCGTGCATGGGCATGCCGCCG
The DNA here is from genome assembly GCA_013204125.1 of Rhodospirillales bacterium. Lineage (GTDB taxonomy): Bacteria > Pseudomonadota > Alphaproteobacteria > Rhodospirillales > UBA2165 > JABMOP01. The sequence continues at coordinate 13,186 of JABMOP010000311.1, forward strand.
GAAATATCGATCTTGGCGCCCGCGACCGGCTTGCCGTCCGGGTTTTTTACCTGAACGACCCAGCTGTGCATTTTATTTTTAGCGACCGGATCGAGCTTGGTTGTAATACCGACGTGGAACAAAGCCTGTTCCGAATTCTTAGCCCTGGCGAGGTCAAGCTTATCAGGCATGTTCTTCATCTGGGCGTAGGCTGGATTTTGGCCGAAAAGAGGAGCCAGCGCCAAGGCGAATAACAGCGCGGCAACAGCGCAAGATAGGTTTCGTCCCAATTTTATCACAACACATCTCCTGGGGTTTGGGCTTTTAGTATCTGGGGATTAGCTCCCTCCCTTGATGGGGGAAGGGAAGCAAGGGCGCGCGTTAGGTGTTTGCAAAATCTTCCTAGTGAAACTTTACATATTCGAAATCGACGGTTTGGCCGTGGATGCCGCGTGCCGGCGGCGCGACCCAGCCGGCCATCTTGCCGGGCTCGGTCACCGGGATCATCAGCGATTGGATATGCGCTTTGTCGGCGTCATTGGGCAGCCAATCGCCGACATTTTTATCCCATTCGGCCTGATCGATGATTTTGCCATCGGGGTTGGCGATGATGTCGCGGAAGCTGCCGATATTGCGGTGGAACGCGGTGTGCGGCAGGGTCATTTCGAAATCGACGCCGGCGGCTTTGATCGCCTTATTCCAACGCTCGACGCCGCGTAAACTATCTTCGCGGTAATCGTTGCGCAGGCGCTCGTTGATCGATGTCAACGCCGGCTGTTCGCTCATCACCACTTTATTGCCCTCCAATATCGGCACTTGGAAGGACGCACCGTCGAGCACGTGATCATCGTCGATCTTGGTTTCGCCGAAACGGCCTTTGAGGCCCATGGTGTAGAAATTGGCTGCGTTGGTGGAATGTTCCTGGCCGAACAGATCGAGGCAGA
>JABMOP010000312.1 GCA_013204125.1 Rhodospirillales bacterium
GCGACGGCCAGGGCCAGCGTGTCGGCGGCATCGAACACCGGTTCCTTGTCTTCCTGCATGTCCTTGGAATAGGCGAGCGGCAGGCCTTTCATAACAATCAACAGGCCGCTAAGCGCGCCGATAATGCGTCCGGTCTTGGCGCGGATTAGCTCGGCGGCGTCCGGGTTGCGTTTTTGCGGCAACATCGAACTGCCGGTGGTGAAGGCATCGCTGAGGGTCATGAAGCCAAAGGCGTCGCTGCTCCAAAGGATAAATTCTTCCGCCAGCCGTGACAGATGCACGGCAAGGATGGACGCCATCGCCAAATATTCCAGCGCGAAATCTCGGTCGGACACCGCATCCAGGGAATTTGCCGCCGGCCGATCGAACCCTAAGGCGGCGGCTGTCCAATCACGGTCGATGGGAAATGATGTGCCGGCCAGAGCACCGGCGCCGAGCGGCATCTCGTTCATCCGCTTCCGGCAATCGGCCACACGCCCCCGATCGCGGCCAAACATTTCGACATAGGCAAGGAAATGATGGCCAAGCGTCACCGGTTGCGCCGTCTGCAGGTGGGTATAGCCCGGCATGATGTCATCGAAATGGACCTCTGCCCGGTCGATAAGGCCGGCTTGCAGCACTTTTAGACCGTCGTCCAATTGGTCCAGGGCATCCCGCACCCAAAGCCGGAAATCGGTCGCCACCTGATCGTTGCGAGAACGACCGGTATGCAGTCTGCCGGCCGCATCGCCGATGATCTCGGTAAGCCGTCCTTCCACATTCATGTGGATGTCCTCAAGTTCGGTTTTGAACTCGAAATTGCCGCTTTTGATTTCGGCCAGGATGGTGTTCAAGCCGGTTTCAATGGCGGCGCCGTCCTCGGCCGAAATAATGTTTTGACGGACGAGCATGGCTGAATGCGCCAACGACGCCGCAATATCCTGACCATAGAGCAGGTAATCGAAGTCGATGGAGGCGTTAATCCGCTCCATGATTGCAGACGGTCCAGACGCAAAACGTCCGCCCCAGATCCGGCTGGCATTTTTGCTTTGATGTTTTTTCTTCGCCATGGCCTTAAAACCAATGAAAAGTGAATAGCCGAAATAACCGGCACGGCGGCTATTGTCGCCATATCACGGGCGCAATCAAGAAAAAGCGCTTCGGGCGCGGCCTACAGCTTGCCTCTTAAGATCGGGGGGGCCGATTTTTCCGGGAAACTAGTCGAACAGAGCGTCGATATCGTCCTGACTGATGCCTTCCCCGTCGAGGGCGGGGCCGTTCAAAAGCGCCGCATCGTTGGTTTGATTGGCTTCCACCGAAGGCGCGACCATGTCGATATCTTCCTGCCCCCAGATGTCGATCATGGAAACGATACGATCTTCGACGAATTGCAATGTACTGGTCACCTTGGTGATACGTTGGCCGGTGATATCCTGAAAATTACAGGCTTCGAGTATTTTAATAGTTAGTTCCAGAATTTCGTCGGCGGCTTGGCGATCATCGGAATTATCGGCATTCACTTGCAGTCTGGCTGCCAGTTCTTCGATTTTTTCGGACGCCTCAAGAATACTGTTGGTGGCATTTTCGGTGGCCGTGATGACCGCATCAAGTTCCGATGTCGCTGTTACCAGCCGATCGTCTTTGCCTGCCCCCGGGCGCATGGACTTGATTTCCGATTTTGTTTCTCTGATGGAATTGGCCATGGCGCGAATTTCGCTTCGTAAAGCTTCGGCCTTTACCCGTTCTATTTCAGCCTTCTCATTCGAATTACCGGCCGCATTTGGGGCGGCGCCCGTAGGCGCTGCGAATTTGGCGGACATCGCTTTGATGGCTTCCAAGATGTCCTGGTTGCTTACACTATCGGTAAAGGCGGGCGCGGATTCAGAAAAACCGGCGACCGGCTTTCCTTGATCCATAAGCATTTTTGCTTCGGCGCTAAATAATTTTCTTACGTTGTTGGCAGCCATTTAAATGAAGCCTTCTTTCTAAAATAAATTTCGGACAGAAAATTTGCCGCATCCGGCTGCAAATCAAAGTAAATCGGCATAAATACCCTAAACGAAAGGTGGGTATCCCACCGGCCCGTTGCAACCCCGCTGTAGCGGATTTTAATGACCATCGGGGGGTGTTGCGGCTAAAGGGTGCGCGTCGCTGTTTCCAACCATGTGCGCGTGTCTTCGCCGACCAAAGGTGCAAGGGTATCTCGAACCCGCGCATGGTATTGATTGAGCCACGCAAGTTCGCGCCCCTCCAGCATTGTTGGCTCGATCAAATTCAAATCAATCGGCGCTAATGTCAGCACCTCGAATTCAAGGAATTTTTTGCCATTTGGCGCTCCGGCGGCGCATTCTCGCACGGCGATCAGGTTTTCAATACGGATACCAAATTCCCCTGTTTTGTAGTATCCGGGCTCGTTCGATATGACCATGCCGGGTTTTAAGGCGACCCGGTTCGGCACCTTTGAAATTCGCTGCGGTCCTTCGTGAACGCCTAGAAAACTACCGACGCCATGTCCGGTGCCGTGGTCGTAATCCAATCCTTCGCGCCACAATTCCATACGCGCCAGGACGTCAAGCTGCGAGCCGGTGGTGCCTTCCGGGAAACGCTGGCTGGCCAAGGCTATATGTCCCTTTAGGACATTTGTGAAGCATTCCACCATTTCCGGCGTCGGATCGCCAATGGCAACAGTGCGGGTCACATCGGTGGTGCCGTCCAGATATTGGGCGCCGGAATCCACCAAATAGAGGGACCCGGTCTTGAGGGCAGCGTTACTTTCCGGTGTCACGCGGTAATGGACAATGGCGCCATTTGCGCCGGCGCCGGAGATCGTAGGAAAGCTCAAGCCCTGGATCATCTCCCCATCCCTGCGAAATTCATCAACCCGGCGGGCGGCATCCATTTCGGTGATTTTGCCGGCGGCGCCATTTTCAGCCAGCCAGCTGAGAAACCGAACAAGCGCAACGCCATCGCGCGTGTGGGCCGCGCGCATGCCGGAAAGCTCGGTTTCATTTTTGCATGCTTTAAGAAGCTGGCAGGGGTCCGTCTGCCGGGTAATTTTAGCGCCTGCGTCTTTAAGGCGGGTGAAGATACTTTCGGCCGCCGTCGCCGGATCAACCCGCACGGTGGCTTTCGACTTTCCCAATTCGCTCAAGCCCGCATCAAATTCGCTGCGATCAAGAATCCAGATGCCGTCCTCTAACTGGGCTTCCGTCGATGGTGGCAATTTTCGGCGGTCGGTATAGATACGCAATTCGCCGTTAGCCTTAAGAATAGCAAAGGCCAAAACAAACGGAGTGTAAGGCACATCACCGCCCCGAATATTAGCCAGCCAGGCGATCGAATCGGGTGCTGTCAGCACCACGAAGTCTTCGCCGGCCTCGCCGATTGCGGAGGCAATGGCGCCTCGTTTTTCCACCGAAGAGGCGCCGGAATGCGAAATATCATGAGTGGAAACCGGCCATAATGGCGGCGGCGGCTGATTGACCCAGACTTGATCCAGCGGGTTGGGCGTGGCCGCCACCAATGACGCGCCGACCGATTCTGCGGCGCGGCGATATTTTTGCGCACCGTCGTTGGTATGCAGCCAAGGATCGAACCCCAGTTGGTCGCCTTTTTTTAGATTTTCCTTGATCCAGTTCGTCGGCGGTTGATCGACGAGATGCGAAATATCGAATAATTTGCTGTCCACTTGTTCGCCGGCTTGCAAAGTATAGCGCCCATCAACAAATAATCGGGCCTGATCTTTAAGAATCACGGCCAACCCGGCGGAACCTGTAAATCCGGTAAGCCAGGCAAGCCGCCCGGCGTGTTTCGGCACATATTCGCCTTGGTGTTCATCGGCAAGCGGCACTAAAAACCCGTCCAGGTCTTGGATTTTCATTTGAGACTGAAGCAGCGCCAAACGGTCGGCCATGGGAATATCATTCTCAGCGGCTGTGTCGCCCGCTGATGCAAGAAGCTCCATCAACGCTTGCTTTTCGCCGTCCGATAGGGTCTCGCCGATCAGTATCGTCCAATCCTCCGGCGCGCCCATTTGGCCATCCGTACCCGGCCCGGCGGTGACGCCGGCAATAAGGCTCATCAATTCCTCAGGCCCGAGGCGTACCGAAGAAGTTTCCAAGAATTCAGTCACTTTGGATTTTGTCTGTTGGTCCATAGGCCAACCTATCACGGGTAATTTGGCCGGTCGAGATGAGGGAAATAGCGGCAAGACCCAGGATTATCAATATTTTTGAGCCATGCATATTTTGCATAACAGGAGGTGAATTCTGGGGGTTTTTGTCGGCCGTCTGCGAGACTATGTCATCTCTATCACAAACGGTATGTGCAGTCCGCGAAGGTTGTTTTGGGATGCACCCCCAAGGAGAGTTAAGTTGAGCAACGATAATTATACATTCACCGAAGATCTGATCCATGATGCAGAGCGCGCACGCGGTCAATTGCTGGCTCAGTTTGGAAATAAGCTGGTTCATGCCCCAATGCGCTTCGTGCGCCTCGGCATTGATGATTTCCGGCGTTTTAGGCGCCCGGCAAATTCATAAATCTGTCCGTTAATTGACAGCTGAAAAGATGCCGGCCGCAAGGCCGCCATTTTCATTAACAAGTCAATTTTTTCAGACGAATATTAGTCCTGAACCACCGGATTGCTCAGCCGTCCGACATTTTCGATTTCAATGGTTACCCGATCGCCATCGGCAAGATATTCGCCCTTACCGTGGCCGACCCCGGACGGGGTGCCGGTGGCGACAACGTCGCCAGGTTGCAACGTGACGCGCTTTGTCAGGTAACAGAGCAAATCCACATATCCAAAAATCAGGTTTGCGGTGTTCGAGTCCTGGTGCAAGGTATCGTTCACCCAAAGTTTGATAGATAAGTTATTGGCATCTTTGATTTGCCCGGCAGGTACAATCCAAGGCCCGGTCGGGGCCGCCGTATCAAAACATTTTTGACCGATCCAGTCATAGACGAAGGTGATATCGTCGCGCCGGCTTTGGTCGCGCGCCGATAAATCATTGACGATAGTGTACCCGGCGACGCAATCCATGGCGTTATCTGGGTTCAGGTTTTTGGCGGATTTACCAATAACCAACGCAATCTCGGCTGCCCAATCCACTTTTTCCGAATAGGACGGAAGATGAATTTCTTCTTCCGGTCCAATTACTGTGCCGGCGACGGTCTTTAAAAAGAAGAACGGGTCTTTGGCGACCGGCGGCGGCGTGCCGCCCCTTGCGGCCATTTCGGCCACATGATCGGAATAGTTGGAACCCGCCATATACATGACGCCGGGATATTGAAGGGGCGCCGCCAATTTCACATTATCGCTGTCCATGCCGCCCGCGCCCGGCGCGTCCGCGGCGCTTTCAATTATTGGTTCGGCATCTTGCCATTGACGCATAACGGAAATGAGCGACGATGCGTCGACACCTTTGATGCCGCCTAGGCGCGGCGCCGATCGTTCGAGATCAAACACTTGGTCGCCGATCATAAATCCGGCGCGCACTTCATTATTTTCGGTGCGATAGCTTAAAAGAAAATATCCCATTTTTCGCTCCCTTGTCCGAAGGGCTCATTGAGGCCGCTCAGATATGTAATCTTCACCGCATCAAAAGATCCGGTGGCGGGGATGAATTATAACCCCGCGTTTTTTTATTCTGCGCGCGCCTGAGCCTTGACCGGCTTATAGCCTTTGTCACGGAGGCATTCCTTGTAAAATTCGTCGCGCTGCTTCCTGGCGTCAAACAACGTGAACTGCTGTTCCAGAGCCCCGCGTTCTTGAGGATTAAATACGCTTGAATGGGCTTGTTCCTTGTTGATTAGCTTTTCGGCGCTGGCGCGACATTCGGCCCGGTCGCCGGCCCATTCCTTTTTCGGTTTGTCCCAATTTTCCCATTCCAGCGTCTGCGCGCAGCCGGAAACACCAAGGGTCAAGGCGAGCGCCAGCATAGAAAACCAAGCGCGGCGGTTGGCTGGACGAATTTTGGAATTCGATGATATTTTATTCATAAGTCATAAAGTTCAAGTTTGGGTTACCAATTGGTTGACGATTTATAGTTCAAAACTGGTTGCTGCCAGTATGTCGTTTCAAGCGTCCGAGATCAAATCCTATCGCCCTTGATCACAATCAACGCCAAGGCCAGTAATAATGGCCAAATTCAAGAGGCTAAACCTTGACTAAAAACGTTCGGTACCCCAACAATAAACCTCAGTGAAAGCCCGCGCTAACCCGAGAAAGGTATTACGTGGCCGATATTGGAATAGAAAAGATGAACATGGCTGACGAAATCCTAGGCCCGGCATTGAAGCGTGGCCAGGAAAACGATGCGGCCCTTATATGCGGTGCCGATACCGTTACCTATAGAGAGCTTGCCGAGCGGGCAAATCGGGTGGGCAATTTATTTACCGGGACCGGCATCACAATCGGCCAGCGGGTATTGATTTTGGTATCAGATCGCCCGGAATTTTTTTACGTCTATCTGGGACTGTTGAAAATCGGCGCTGTGCCGGTCGCCCTCAATCTGCGTCTGGCGCCCGCAGACATCGCCTTTACCATCGAAGACAGCGGCTGTGCGGCTCTTGTATTGGAAGCCCAGTTTGCCGAACTTTTCGGCGAAGCGGCCCAGGAATTGGGGTCTTCGCCCAAAGCCTATTCAGTGGACGAACAGCTTGATGGATTTTACCACTTGCCAAGTTTGATGGCAGAGGCTTCGCCGGAACTGGTATCTGCTAAAATGTCGCCCGACGATGCTGCATTTTGGATGTATTCATCCGGCACCACGGGCAAACCCAAAGGAATTGTTCACAATCAACGCTTCATCCTGTCGGCGTCGTACCTGTTCAAAGATGTACTCGGGGTCGGACCGGGCGATCGGGTCTTTGCCTCATCGAAATTGTTTTTTGCCTTCTCGTTGGCTCATTGTTTTTTTGCATCGCTTCGCCTCGGCGCGACGACAATTCTTTATCCAGAATGGCCCGACGCTGAAGCTGTGGGTAGAATTGTCCAAGAATTTAAGCCTACGATCGTTCTCAGCGTGCCAACATTTTTCCGCAATATGCTGCGCGATGGCGTTGCCAAGTTACCGGCTTTCAAGGACGTGCGTTATTTTATCTCCGCCGGCGAAAAATTGCCGCGGAGCCTGTTTGATCAATGGGAAGAAGCGACCGGGCGGCCGGTGCTCGAAGGCATTGGCGCTACGGAAACCGGATTTTTGTTTCTTGCCAATCGTCCCGATTCTTTAAACCCTGGAACCTGCGGCGTGCCGACACCGGGGACCGAAGTGAAAATTCTGGACCATGACGGCGAAGAGGCAACCGTGCCCGATGAGCCAGGTGTTCTTTGGGTTAAGATGGGATGCGTGGCGCGCGAATATTGGAATTTGGATGAACGCAGCCGCGAAGTGTTTCAAGACGGCTGGTACTGCACCAATGATATGTTCACGCGGGATGCAAACGGCTGGTACGAATACCACGGTCGCGCCGACGATATGCTCAAAATTTCCGGTCAATGGGTCAGCCCGGTAGAAATCGAAGAACATGTGCTGGCCTATCCGGGCGTTTCTGAGGCCGCCGTTGTCGGCGTTCCCAACGAGGATGGCTTGATCAGATTGGCGTTGTTCCTGGTGGCGCCCGATATCGGCGATGATTTAGAAACCTTCGAAAAAGAACTTCGGAACAAATTGGTCGAAGAATTATCGATCTATAAATGCCCGAGGCGGATGTATTATGTGGATGCCATGCCGCTGACCGCGACCGGTAAATTGAGACGCTTTGCGCTTCGCGATATGGCGATAAATTCCGCGTCGGCAGTGGGCTAAGCTCGTGGCTAACGATACCCTGGATATAACTGAGGCGCGCCCAACCGAAGGCAGTTTAGATTTTGACATACTGCCCGAATTGATGGGCTATCACATGCGCCGCGCCCAGTTGCGTATATTTCAGGATTTCGCCGAAACCATGCGCGACGTTCAAATAACGCCGGGTCAGTTTGGTGTTTTGGCGCTCATCGCATCCAATCCGGGCATGACCCAGTCGGCCTGCGCGCGCGCCGTCGGCATCGAGCGTTCGACAATGGTTGCTGTTATTGATGCGTTGGAACAGCGCAAATTGGTGGAACGCCGCCCGTCGCCCGTCGATAAACGCTCCTACGCGCTGGTTCTTACAATGGGCGGAATTAAATTGATGGAAGAATTGCGGCCTCTTGTCCGCCGCCACGAAGATCGGCTGACCGCCGGCCTTTCGGGTCCGGAGCGCCGGCAATTGATCGACCTGCTGCGCCGGTTGTCTGCGCCGAAAGGTTAGAACGCGAACCCCAATGGCCCTGAGATTTTTTAAACCAGCACCTCCGCAATCTTCATCACCGCGCCACGCGGCACTGGATTACCGCCCGCCCTTGAGCCTCAGGCTTATCAGGCGAGGGTTACAGACGGTCGTCGCCTTTGCTGTGCTTGGCGTTATCTACACCGTCTATTGGTTTGTCATCGCAACCCAATTGAAAGACGGCATGACAAGCTGGATCCAGGCCCAGGCGGGCCCTGGATTTCGGTTCGAGCAGAAACGGGTCGAAATTTCGGGGTTCCCCACTAAATTTCGTATTGTTATGAGCAATCCCCGGTTTGTTCTGTCGCGGCTATCCGAGGCTGCCGACGGCGACAAATGGGAATGGCGTGCGGTGCGTTTCACCGGTGAAATGCGGCCCTGGAATTTTGATCGTTTTGTTTTCGATCTTTCCGGCAACCATGAAATCAACATATCATCCAAACGCTCAACCCTGGCTTTGCAAGGGTCGGCCAAAACCTTTCGCGTCGAAGCGGGCTTTCACGATGATGGTCTGCCCGCCGATGTCGAATTGAAGCTCGGAGCGCTTTCCTTGAATACATTGGCAGGAAACAGTCTTTTATCGATTGCCGATGCGAGCGTTAATGTTAGGCGGTTGTTCCCTGATCGGGCATCGGCAAAGACGCCGACATTTGCGCTTAAGCTCGGGATCAAGGATTTAAGGCTGCCGCCGGGATTAAATCTGCCGCTAGGGCCCATCGTTTCCAGGCTTTCGGCCGAGATGAAAGTTCTGGGCGCGATTTTCCAACCCGGCGCCGTCGATGCGTTTGCCCAACCCGACGCAGTCGATGCGCTTGGCCACTGGCGCGATGAAGGTGGGGTTGTTGAAGTTGCCCGTATCGAAGCCAAATATGGTCCCTTGGATATACAAGCCAACGGCACAATAGCCCTTGATGACGCCATGCAGCCGATGGTCGCCATGACCGCCAGGGCGCGCGGCTTCTTCCCCACTGTTGATGCCTTGAAAAACGCCAAGTTAATACGATCCCGCGATGCCGCCATGGCCAAGCTTGTACTCGGCGCGCTGGCTGAGCGCCCCAAAAATGGCGGCGCACCTGCAATCAGCTTGCCGCTGACCATTCAAAATGGATTTCTTTTTGCCGGACCGATTAAACTTTTAAAGATGCCGCCGATCAAATGGCCACAAAAACCCAAGCCGGCGGATGGGCCAAGGGCTCCGGAATAGACCAGATCGCGCTCTAAGCTTGCTTGGCGTCGATGACGCCGCGCCGAATTTCCCGTGTGCGCTCGAATAATTCGTACAAGGTATCGGCTTCGCCCCAACGAATGGCGCGCTGCATGGCCGTCAGATCCTCGTTGAAACGTTGGAGCATTTCCAGGACGGCTTCTCGGTTGTTCAGGAACACATCGCGCCACATCGAAGGATCGGACGCCGCAATTCGCGTGAAATCGCGAAATCCGCCGGCCGAAAACTTGATGACTTCGTCGCGCAAGGAATTTTCTAAATCTGTCGCCGTGCCGACGATGGTGTAGGCGATGAGATGGGGAATATGCGACGTCATGGCCATGACTAAATCGTGGTGCCCGGCGTCCATTATCTCGATATTGGCGCCCGTCGCCTGCCACAAATCGGTAATAGTCTTAATTGCACCTTCGTCAGCTCCCGGCGGTGGCGTCAAAATGCACCAACGGTCTTCGAATAGTTCTGCAAACCCGGCTTCGGGGCCGGAATGTTCCGTGCCGGCGACGGGGTGCGCCGGGATCAAGTGAACACCCTCTGGAATATGGGGACCTAAATCGTTGAGCGCTGAGCCTTTGACCGAGCCGACATCGGTGACGATCGCGCCCTTTTTAAGCGCCGGCGCGGCGGCTTCGATGATCGATTTATAGGCGCCCATCGGTGTGCAGATGACGACAATATCGGCATCTTTCACTGCTTCGGCGGTCTCTAAGGTGACGCTATCGGCAATCCCCAATTCAAGCGCTTTGTTCAGGCTATCTTCGGTTCGCGCCGAAACCACAATGTGATCAGCCAGGCCGTCCCGCTTGATGATGCGGGCGAGCGAAGATCCGATCAATCCGATACCGATGAGCGCCACACGCCCGAAATTTTGTTTATTCGCGTTCATTACTATTAAGTCTTACAAATTCGCCGAGCGCCGATGTCACGGCGCGCATTTCGTCTTCGAGTCCGATGGATATCCGAAGTGCATCCGGTAGTCCATAGCCGCCCATGCGCCGGGCGATGATGCCCTTTGATTTTAAGAACCTGTCGGCGGCTTCTGAATTTCGGCCTTCGATTTCGGGAAAGCGTACAAGAACGAAATTACACACAGAATCAGGGACTTCGAGGCCCAATTTGCGGACTTCGTCGGTGGTCCATTGCCGCCATTCGAGGTTATGCGCCTTGGATTTTTCGACAAATTCATCGTCTTCCAGGGCGGCGAGGCCGGCAATTTGCGCCGGGTAGGACGCATTGAAGGGGCCGCGTGTCCGATTAATCACATCGGCCACCAGATCAGGACAATAGGCCCAACCAAGGCGCAGGCCACCCATGCCGTAAATCTTGGAAAAGGTGTGCAATACCACCACATTTTCGTTGGCGGCCACCAGCTCGGCGCCGTCGCTGTAATCATCTTTATCGACGAATTCGGAATAGGCGGCATCCAGCACCAGCAGCACATGATCCGGCAGTCCGCTGTGCAGACGCTGCATTTCGCTCGTGGGAATATATGTTCCGGTTGGATTATTGGGATTGGCTACAAACACAATTTTGGTGCGCTCCGTCACACCGCCGAGAATAGCATCCACATCCACCGTAATTTCGTTTTCCGGAGCAA
>JABMOP010000313.1 GCA_013204125.1 Rhodospirillales bacterium
ATGCAACACAGGCGTAAAATCTCACTGCTGGCGTTTCAAACTCCAACGTTTTGCGTGGCCGCTCGTTCAGCTGACGCGCTACGACGGCTTACCAAACGCCCGACCGATCGCTTTCAACGACTCTCCACGTTGCCAGCGATCCCACAATTCCGTCTTCTCTGCCGTGCTGAAACCTCGACGATATCTTTGAGCCATAGGCATACACTCCAACTTTCCGTATCGCAGGGTACATGGGACATGCCTCATCCCGGACTACCGAAAAGGTATATGCAAAGCATTCTCCCGACTATGTGGACGATGCCGCCACCGATTACACATTTTTCTTCCTTTCCTGGCAAAACGAATTCAGAATATCCACTTAAGGTCTATGGCAAGCACGAGCCACTTTTTAGGCGTTGCGACTGCGCCCGTCTCCGGGATACCCAAGCCAGGGCTTAAGTTTTGAAATGAAAGATAACATAAACCCATTTAATCGTCTCAGAGCCTATGTTGTTGACGATGACCCGACGATGATCGAACTTGTCGTAAGCATCCTTCATGCGATGGGTATGCGGCGCATCGAGCGCGCCAATGACGGCGATAGGGCATGGGAATTATTTCAACAAGGCCCGCGAATGTTTGATTTCATCGTATGCGATTGGTCTATGCCGAATATGAGTGGGCTCGAATTCTTGAAACATGTGCGGGAACTTAATCCCGATATCCCATTTCTTATGCTGACCGGAAAATCATCCACTGAAGACGTAAAATCGGCGCTCAAAGCCGGTGTCACTCAATATTTGGCAAAACCCTTCACGCCGGACGGTCTGCAAAAGCGTATCCGCGCCATGACCAAGGATTTGGTCGGGTAGGATGAGACCAAGGATTTGGTCGGGTAGGATGAGACCAAGGATTTGGTCGGGTAGGATGAGACCAAGGATTTGGTCAACCAGGGCCACCTTGCGAGCGGTCAAGGCGCCACCCTCAGTTCCAGATAATTTCGTGATGTAGGGCGTAGGCGGCGAGCGCGTCTTCCACGCATGCCCCGGCAACGCCGCGAAGGCCTATCTCGCCGCCGAGGGTCACGATGGCCCTAGTTCCGTGGACCGGATCGTCGTCCACGGCGAGCGCTATCGTGACGCCGTTCGGGACCAGGGGCCGCAATAAATCCTCAAAGGTACGGCGGGCGGCATCCAGGCGTAGCGCCTGTTTCATGACCTTGCCGACACCGGTCAGCGGCATTTCATCGATGATGAAAATGTCGGCAGGGTTTGCGGCACGCTCGGTCACCCGTTCGCGGATGAAGGCTTTGAGTTCGTCGGCGTCTGCCGAGGCCCCCTGTTTCAACTGCACATAGGCGACCGGCAGTTCACCGACCCGAGGATCGGGCTTGCCGACAGCGCCCGCGAGCTCGACCGCCTGATGTGCGTAGAGCGGTTCCTCGATCAGGCGCGGATCAATATTGTGGCCGCCCCGGATGATCAAATCCTTGGTGCGGCCGGTGACCCAGATATAGCCGTCCGCTTCGATGCGCCCCATGTCGCCGGTGTTGAACCAGCCGTCCTCGGTGAAGGCGCCTGCATCGAAGCTGGGATCGAGGTAGCCTGGGATCAACCCCGGCCCCTTGATAAAAAAGGTGCCAATTTCGTCCGCAGTGCAGTCGCCGACGATGGTGCCGTCGGCATCGGTCCGGACCGCGCGGATATGGGTGTAGGGCCGCCTGAGCCCGCTCGAACCGTGGCGGATTTCGCCGTCCCGGGGATGGCAGGTGAGCGACGCTGTATTCTCGGTCAAACCCCAGTTAAGACCGATCTTGAGCCCCGTGAGGCGCTCCAACTCATAGCTCACCTCCAACGGCAGCGGTGACGAGGAGGAAGTGGAAAACCGTAACCTCGACATATCGACACCGTCGACGGGGATATGCACCAGCGACGACAGGATGGTCGGCACCCCATAGAGCCGCGTAATGCCGTAGCGTTCCATAAGCTTCCAATAGTTGGCGAGGACGCCCGTGTGCCGAAACCCCAAGGGTCCGGGATTGACCATGGTCATCCCCAAGGCCAGCGGCGTCAACGCGCCGCCGGAGACAACGGCGATATGGAAACTGGGCCCCGCCGTCCACACGGTATCGTCCGGTTGCAACGCCGAACCCAGCGCGCTGGCCCAGTTCTGATAGAGAACGCCGCGATGGGTGTTCGCCGTGATCTTGGGCGCCCCTGTGGTGCCGCCCGTGTGCATGCAGACGGCGATGTCGTCCAGGCCGACGGCGCGCTCGAATTTCAGGCCGTTGGCAGGCTGGTCGGCCAAGGCGTGTTCGAAAGATTGGCCGTCCACAACGCTGCTGCCGGGCGCGGTGACTTGAAGGATATGTTCGACGCTTGGAATATCCCCCTTGATCGCCTCAACTTTGTCCCAAATTCCGATCCCCGGCCCCGCGCCTGGTTCTGGGCCCAGTGCCACCAGCACTTTGGCGCCGACAGCGCGGATAATGGCGGCAATGTGGTTGGGCTCCAGCATCCAGTTGATGGGCGACGCGATGCCGACCGCTAGGGCGCCCCAAAGGACGGGATGCAGGGCCGGCATGTTGGGTAGGAGGAACGATACCTTGTCTTCCGCACCGATGCCGAGGTCATGGAAAAGATTGGCGGCCTGGTTGATGCGGGCCTGTAAATTGCCGAAAGAATGGATTTCCGGCGTTTCGTCGGGATCGCCGTGGGGGTGAAAATAGAGGGCGATCTTGTCCGGATCCCTAGCGATGCCGGCTTGGATATAGTCGTAGACGTTGACGAAACCCAATTGCTCGCCGAGCGGTTCCTTCTCGATCGCCTCGATATCGGCAAGGTCGCGAATGGGTGGATAATCGATCATGCTGATCATATGCCGATCATCGGTTAAACCGATGGTGCGTGCAATGGTCGACCGCGATCAGGACACTAGGCTGCTTTTAATTTCCCGGCCCTGGATTTTTGGTAGGCGAGGGCCGCGATGACCAAGATCACGCCCGCCACATAGGTCTCGTAGAGCAAATTGGATTCAAGGTCGAACAGGAAGCCGATAAGGCGGTCGAGCGGCAGCAGGAGACACACTGCGGCCAGCCCCAAGCACAGGCGTTCGACCAGACTAGTGTCGATGAAGCCACGCGCTTCTAAGAATGTGGCCCAGGCGATGACGCCGACGATGCAGGCAAGGGTAGTGATGGTGATTTCAAGCACCGTGCCGTCCAGCAAAAGTGGCGTATAGACGAACAGAAACGGCATGACGAAAATCAATGAAGCCAGGCGCAAGGCTTCGAACCCGGTTTTGACCGGATCGGATTTCGCGATAGCGCTCGCCGCGTAGGCCGCCAAGGCCACCGGCGGCGTAACCGCGGAAACCACCGCAACCCAATAGCTGATCATGTGGGCGGCCATGGCCGGCACGCCAAATTCTGTCAGCGCGCCGACGGCAAAGATAGCTAAGATGACATAACTGGCAACGATCGGCAGGCCCATGCCGATGATATACCCGGCAACAATCACCCAGAAGATGGTCAGCGGCAGCAGGCCGAAGCTTAAATCAACCAGAAGCTCGGATACACGGCCCGGCAAATCGCTTTGCGTCGCGCTGGCCAGCAAGATGCCGAGGACGCCGGCGATGCAGCCGACGACCAGGGTGTTCTTGGCGCCGGCTTCCAGCGATACATAGACATTTTTGATCAACTCGGCGGCAGCGGCGCGAAGCCCGGCGCCGGCGCCGACATATTCGCCGCCGGAATCTTGGCCATCATCACCGCCGTCGGACATAAGGCCGCCTGCGTATATGGCGCTGGGCATTCCTACCTTGGGTCCGGCGGCGATGATTTCGCCAATTTTGAGGATGATGAATGCAAGCACGACCCAGAACAATGCATCGCCCGCCGTCACGCCGACATAATCGTCGATGAACCAGACGAAGGGGGCGCCAATTTTGACACCGAAAATATATACGGCCACGCCGAACGCCAGCGACATGGCCAGCAACGGTTTCCAGCTTGTCGCCGAACTGGGCGTGCGGATCGACATAAGTATATCGGCAGCGCGCAGCATGATGATCAGGATGATGGTTTTAACGGCGGCGAGGAATGCCGAATCTCCGGCAACCAAGAAAAATACCATCACCGGGATCGGCAGCAATAGATGCAGCCTGGGCAGAATACTGCTCCATTTTGGCAATTCTTCTACCGGCACGCCGTGCAAGCCATTCCGCACAGCGCGGAAATAAACAATGAGCGCCACCGAAAGGTAGTAAAGAAGCGCCGGAATAAGGGCTATTTTGACCACTTCGAAATAGCTGGTCTCGGTCAATTCGGCGAGCAAGAAGGCGCCCGCGCCCATGATCGGCGGCATGTAGGCGCCGCCTGTGGATGCCGCCGCTTCGACGGCGCCGGCAAATTCCGGCTTGTAGCCGACGCGCTTCATCAAGGGGATGGTGAAGGTGCCGGTGGTCACCACATTGGCGACGCCGGACCCCGAAATCATGCCGAACAGGCCGCTGGCGGATACGGCGGCAAGCCCTGGTCCGCCGGTGCGCTGCCCGGTCATGCGGTAGGTCGCATCAATAATAAAGGCGCCGAGGCCGGTTTTTTCGAGGAACGCGCCGAGGATCACAAAGATCACAACGTAGGTTGCGAACACATCCATGATCAGTCCGGTAATGCCGTCGGTGGACAGCATCAAAAATTCCATCACCCGGTCGAAGGGGTAGCCAGGGTGATTAAGCAAGCCGGGCATGGCCTCGGCCACGGGCGTAAAGGAATAAATGAAAAATAGGAACCCAATGAGCGGAATGATGGGGCCGACGATACGGCGCGCAATATCGAAACTGACGGCTGCCAGCATGCCGGAGAAAAACACCACCGGCGCTGGGATCGGCCCGCCGATGCGTTCGGTCAAGGCTTGCGCCGAGATGATCCACCAGATAGTGACGGAAACCGCCGCCAGCAGAAAGAGGTAATCGGAAAAAGCCGGGTTATTTCCAGGTTTCCGGATCAAAGCTTCATAGAGGTATATTAAAATGCCGATTACCATGCCGAGGGCGGCAACGGGGTAAATTTCGGAGTTTGAGAAATCGGTCCATAACGCGACCGGGTTTATGAATTGCCAATAGGCCCAGACGGCAAGTGCAGCGCACAACACGGTGACATCGATAAATGCGAAAATTTCGTCCAACCACACAAAACTTTCGCGGATCGGCTTGGTGCGGCCTTTGAACAGCAATACGGACAGCACCATCACGCCGACCATAAAGGTGCCTTTGAATACTTCGGCGACCGGCGGGCCGAAAATCGAAATATGGATAAAGAAGTACGAAAATGCGACGGATATGACGGAAACGAGGAGGCGCGCCACGCCGGTCAAATTTCTAGGCGCCGCCATATCTTCGCCGACCAGGCCGATTTTCATTAATACGGAAAGGGTTCCACCAACCATATCGCGCTACCCCGAAGCTACGCCGATTAAGTTATTCGTAGTGGATGATAGAAAGCGCGAAGGGAGAATTTCTCCCCTCGCGACTTCCTTTAATCGATTAGGCACGTAATACCTAAATCGTCTTTGGCCTTAGAAGCCTTTGACGATTTCCGCCGGTACGGTAATGCCGCGTTCTTTCCAATAACGCGCCGCAGCCGGATGGACCCAAATCTTATGGACCTGGAGGGCCGAGAAATCAGCGTTCAAGGTTTTCCAGTAGCCGGCCGTCGAAGCGAGTTTCTTCAGGTTCCCTGGGTCCGCCGCAATCTTGACCATATTGTAGACGGCGTCGTCGGACATCTGCTTATGGACATACCAGAACACCGGGTAGGAAAAGGAACGGGCTGGTTCGGTCATGCCCTTCACGTCTTTTTGCACCGGAATGGTCATTGGCGCATAGAACTTGAACGCATTGGTCAGCGTGGCCTGTTCGGCTTCGGTCATGGAGATGTAGCGCACCGGCTTGCGGACCGAAAGCTGGGTCAGCGCAGGGATGGTGAAAGGCGCGCCGGCAGAGCAAAAGACGTCGATCTGACGGTCGCCGAGGGCGCGGCCGGATGCGGCAAAGCCCAAGAAGCGCGGCGTGATTTTATCATAGAGGCCAAGACCTTTAAAGATATTGGCGCAGTTGACGTTACTGCCGGACCCCTTGGCCAAAAGGTTGACCACTTTGCCCTTCATGTCGGAGAAGCTTTTGATGGGGCTGTCGGCCAGCACGGCAACGATCTGCGTTTGTTGGCGGACGTTGGCAACGATGCGGAAATCTTTGCTTGGTCCGTCCTTTTTAAAGAGGCCGACACCGTACCAGGACTGGTAGGACTGAACAATGTGGCCCCAGGCCGTCGCGAAATCGCCGGTCGAAACACGGCGCACGTTATCGACAGAACCGTTGGAGGGCGAATACTGGAACTTGTACTTCTTGTCCTTCAGGTTTTTGTTGATGAGCTGAGTGCCTGCGCTCACCGCCGGATGCCAGCCGCCGCCCGAAGGGCCGCCGCCAAAACGATAGGTTTGCGCGTCTGCTGCGCCGGCCATTGCGACGACGCCGCCGGCCAATAAAATTGTACGAATGAATGACATAATTACCTCCCAAAATCCTGAAAAAGCCTATTGCCCCGCACCTCTTAAGGGTGCTACCGGGCAGCGGCATAATGGCAGCTTCCAATTGGGTGGGCAAGCAGTCTAGGGCGCGCGCAAAGCAAATGTTTCAGCAAGTCCGATGTTGGCCTATTTCAGGTGCGCCGAAATAGTTTCTAATATTTGCGAGATATTGATGGGCTTGGTGACGTAATCGGCGAACCCGGCATCAAGGCCGTGCTTGATTTGATGGGGCATGGCCGCCGCGGTTAGGGCAATAACTGGAATATCGACGGTTTCCGCCAGAGATTTGAGTTTTGCCAATGCCTCGATACCGCTCATTCCCGGTAGATTGATATCCATCAGGATCAGGTCCGGCTTACTTTCCCTAATCAAATCCATCGCCAATTCGGCCGTATCTGCCGAAACCAGTTCTAGTAGCGGTGTTTGTTCGATCAGCGCGGCCATCAAATTTAGATTTGGCGGGTTATCTTCCACATAAAGAAGCTTCCGCCGGCCATCGGTTTTTGGTGCAATCGGGGTGCTTTGCTGGGCCACGGGGTCCGTGGAACCGAGCTGCTTGTCCGACATTTTTGATAGCGGGATATCAACCCAAAAATTGCTACCGGCACCGTCTTCGCTTCGAAACCCTATATTTCCACTCAGCAATTCTACCAGCTGTTTGGTGATGGTCAGGCCGATGCCTGTGCCTTCGATGGTTTCATTTTCCCGGCCCAACCGATTAAACGGTTCAAACAAATGGGTCTGCTTGTCCGCCGGAATGCCAAAACCCGTATCGGCGACTTCGACGCGTAGCATATCGACCGTTAGAGTCTTCGTCGACAATATGATCCGTCCGCCCGGTTTGTTGTATTTAACGGCGTTGGATAAAAGATTGATAACGATCTGACGTAGCCGGTTACGGTCGGTCCAAAGATTCGGCAAATCGACGCCCATTGTTTCGTCGATCAAATCGATCTCGGCTTCATCGGCTTTGGATGCGACGGTGGTAAGGCATTCCTGTAGGAGCGGGCCGGGCGCGACATTTTCGATGCTCAAACTGACCTTGCCAACTTCTATTTTGGAAAGCTCCAAAACATCGTTGATCAGGCTGAGCAGATGTTCCCCGCCGCTTATAATATGACCGATATATTCTTTCTGGCCGTCCGTGGGCGGATCTTTCGGATTGCAGGACATAAGTTGACCGAACCCCAAAATCGCGTTCAAGGGCGTCCGCAATTCGTGGCTCATGGACGACAAAAATTCAGATTTAGCCCGATTTGCCGCTTCGGCACTCAACTGCTGTTGTTTCGATTCGGTTATATCCAAGCGGAACAGTACCGCGCTACCGTCATCTAAAATTTGCGAGGTCGAACTAATGACGCGCCCGTCATCACGCGTGATTTCCGTATCGAATTGACCCTTGCGGAACATCTCAACTCGGGCCTTGATCCAATCTTCCTGCTCGGCGGCATTAATACCAATCCTGCCGTCATGGGCGTAATTGCGGATCAATTCTTCAAAATTGGTGCCGGTCTTTAGCAAGCGAAGTGAATCGAACCCCAAGTGAAGCTGTTTGAAATAGCTGTTGCAGAACACAAATCGCTCATCCGCGTCCCACAATGCAAAGCCCAGATCCAAATTTTCCATGGCGTTGAAAAAGCGCTTTTGCATGGTCGTGGCGGCTTCTTCGGCTTCAATTTCCCGTGTTATATCGCGCGTAGCACCCCGAAATCCGAGAAATCCTCCGGCGCTATCGAATACCGGCAGACCGCTTAAGGAAAATTGAAATTTCGTTCCGTCGGGCTTTTCTTGACTGTAGCGAATATTTCGAAAGGTGGACTTGGACTTTAGGGCTTGCGTGAGCCGCTCGTGGTTGCCGACAAACCAATTATTTGGCAAAACTTTCAATAGGTCCCCGCCGATCAAATTTTCAGATGGTGCACGTAGCGTTTCTGTCGGCGGCGAGATGAAGGTTATGACGTTATTTTGATCCAATTCCCAAAATCTGTCTGCGGCGGCGGCGGAAAAATCCTTGAAACGTTCTTCGCTTATTTTCTGCGCATGATTGAATTTAAATGTGTCGGTGACGTCGATCAGAACGGCATCAAGGTAATTCTCTTCGAAATGGGCTGACAGGGACGAGCGAATCCAAATCGTCGCGCCGTCCTTGGTTCGATATTCAATCTCGACGGAATCCAGGCGACCGTGTTCCTTCAATTGAGCCAACATATGGTCGCGGTGAACTGGGTCCGCGTAGTGATCGGCGGCGATAAAATTTTCTATCATTTCGCCGCGGTCGGCATAACCGAAGATTTGCGCCGCGCGTTCGTTGGTTTCCAAAATTCTGCCGCTATCGATGCGAGAGCGAATAATACCCGCTTGGGAGTTTTCAAAGAGGCTGCGGTATCGGTCGCGGGATTGGATGATCTCCGCTTCCAGGGTTTTTTGCTCGCTTAGATCGCTGAGAATGCCGGTGAAATAAATTTTGCCGCCGGAGGTAAACTCGCTGATAGAAAGATGCAGGGGAAATTGCCGGCCATTTTTATGACACCCGGTTACTTCGCGTCCTATGCCGATGATCTTGCTTAGGCCCGAACTCAGATAATTGGACAAGTACCCATCATGGCGCGAACGATCGGGTTCTGGCATGAGAATATTGATATTCTGGCCCACTAATTCGCTTTCTTCGTACCCAAACAAGCGTTCCGTCGCCGGGTTCAGGGTATCGATCAGGCCCGTGCCCGTAATCGTAATGATGGCGCTGGCGGCGGTTTCGTAAATCGCGCGGAAACGCGCGTCGCTTTCCAAGAGGGCGCCCTGGGTGTTTTTATCCCGTTCGATCCGATCGAAAATACTATGCAATTGCTGGGGCAGCACCTTGGTGTAAACATCCAGGCTACCCTTAACGATATACCCCGCAGATCCGACCGCCAGGGCATCGGATTTAGACTTTTCATCATCGGCGATTGTAATAAACAGGATCGGAGTATCGGGCGATTTAGACCTGAGCAATTCACCGGCCTCAATACCGGAAATGTCCGGCAGACCCACGTCCATAAGCACGAGCTCGAAATCAGAATTTTCAAATTCTCGTAATCCGCTCATTCCGGTCGTGGCGACGGTAACGTCATATCCGTGAACGCTGAGGGCATCGCAGCATAGCTGAGCGATTTCGGCATCGTCTTCGATATAAAGAAGCTGGTGTCGTAGCATTAAATTGATCCGCTTCCCTTCCGGAACTCAACAGGCGTGTCCAAGCCCACAGACTAATTTGCCTAATAATATAAGTGGGAACCGAAACGGAATAATTTCAAGCCGAACTACGTGATATC
Source organism: Rhodospirillales bacterium (assembly GCA_013204125.1). Lineage (GTDB taxonomy): Bacteria > Pseudomonadota > Alphaproteobacteria > Rhodospirillales > UBA2165 > JABMOP01. Next base: position 9,878 of record JABMOP010000313.1, read on the forward strand.
CGACACCCTATGCGGTCTGTCTCGGCTGGCGGGATTGGTGGCCGAAACGATGTAATAGGGCGGTCCGGCCCTTGATTCCCAATCGCCGAGGGCCTAACACTCGGGCAAATAGGGCCATTTGGTCAGTGTTGAACACCTATAGGGAGGACCGGCTATGACAATGCTCGTAATGAATCCATTCCGCGGGGCCCCCGAGGCCTGGAAAGATGCTTTGGAAAATTCCGTAGATGGTCTTGAAGTCCATATCTGGCCCAATATTGGCAACGCCGACGATATCGAATTTCTATTGGTTGGCCGATCCGAATTCGACAAACTCCCGGCACTTCCTAATCTGAAACTTATCATTTCCCTGTTTGCCGGCGTCGAAGGCTTCCTCGCCGATGTTAATCTTCCAGACGCACCGTTGGTAAAGGCGGAACCTATCGGCGGCGATACTTCGCTGACCCTTTACGCCGTCACCCATGTGTTGCGCCATCATCGCAATCTGCCCGGCTATTTGATTCAGCAGCAGCGCCATGAATGGAAACAACTGCCCCATTTCCGCGCCGAAGAGCGAACGATCGGATTTCTTGGGTATGGGTTTCTTTCCAAGCCGATGGTGGAAATGCTGCGCAGTATGGAATTCAATGTGATTGCCTGGGCGCGGACGCCGAAGCCGGATGCGCCGATAGAGGTGTTTCACGGCGCCGATGGGTTTGACCAATTCCTCGGGCGCACCGAAATCGCCGTCAACATGCTGCCCTTGACGGCGGAAACCAAAGGCATTTTGAATGCGGACGCGTTCTCAAAATTGCCCCAAGGCGCGTCGATTATCAATCTTGGACGAGGCGCCCATGTGATTGAAGCGGATTTGATCGCGGCCTTGGATTCCGGCCAGCTTGCGGCCGCCACGCTGGACGTAACTTCGCCCGAGCCGCTACCGCCGGAAAGCCCTTTGTGGGACCATCCCCTGGTGACCATTATGCCGCACGTGGCGCGCCGCCCTAACATTGGCGATTCCCTGCCGGTTATAGTTGAAAACATCGGCCGTGTGCGCAGCGACGCGCCGTTGCTTCAACAGGTTGACCGCGAAGCCGGTTACTGATCAGGCATTAATCATCGTCGCGCAATTTCTGGTAATTTTTTGTAAACTATTATTATATTAAGAAATGAGCGTGTTTTTTGTATGCGTACTTTTAAGTATTTTTAGAATTTCGTCATTGTGTAAACTCTCGAGGACAGAGCATTGACAGATTTCAGCGACATTAAACAAAGCCAGAAGCTTAAAGATGACCAGATATTGCTGGAAGCGGAAGCTGAGGCGCGCGCGCAACGCGTCAACGCGAGATCCCAAGATCGGGCCGTACTAGCCGCGAAAAAGAAACTTGAAAGGCGAAACCGGGTGTACAAATTAACCGGCCTTTGGGGTGCGATCATTTTTATCGGCTTTATAGCTGTTACTTGGTTTTCCGGCGATCTGATAAAAATAATACACGATTTGGGCTGATGGCCTGGGCGTTGGCCCCATTTTCATTAAATCCCGATTGACAGACCCATCGCCGCGGCCTAGTTTCTCTTTTCTTGCCGCCGTTCGGGCGGCTATTTTTTGTTAATGAGAGGCTCCGATGAAGGTCCGCAGTTCCTTGAAATCGGCAAAATCGAGAGACAAAAACTGCCGCATCGTTCGGCGGCGGGGGCGGCTTTACGTTATCAACAAACGCAATCCGCGTTTCAAGGCCCGCCAGGGCTAAGCCAGCTACCCGAATTCCTTTGATTTAAATCGTTTGGCTTGCGCTCGCCCCATTGCGCGGCGGCCTTTTTTTGCGCCCATTTTTTCATTAGAGTTAATTCCGTCGGGGGCATCCCCGTTGTTGTTCACCTAATCGGGCGGCGCGCATGCGGCTACCAGAACCAGATGCGGATATTGTTTCCCGCCGGCAAGAAATTGTCGATGGATTGATCGGGCTCTTTGCCAAGGGCGATGCGGTGGAACACGTCATTCACGATAAAGCCTCCATGCGGGCGTTCGAATGTGATGGCCTTTCCGCCTATCGCCAACTTCCGTTGGTTGTGGTGTTACCTTCGACCACGGAACAAGTATCTGCCGTCCTTCGCTTTTGTTTTGATAATGGTGTCAAAGTGGTGCCGCGCGGATCCGGCACGTCGCTATCGGGCGGGGCGTTGCCGGCGGCCGACGCGGTGCTTCTCGGACTTGGAAAATTCAACCGAATTTTAGATATTGATTACCAAAATCGCTGTGTCGTTGCCCAATCGGGCGTTGCCAATTTAGCGGTAAGCGAAGCCGTGGAAGCGGCGGGGTTTTTCTACGCCCCCGACCCATCCAGCCAAATCGCCTGTTCCATCGGTGGCAACATCGCCGAAAATTCGGGCGGTGTTCATAGCCTCAAATACGGACTGACCACCAATAATGTATTGGGCGTTGAAATGGTCCTGATTGATGGCCAGGTGGTGCGCATCGGGGGCCGCCATTTGGATGCCGGCGGATACGATTTGCTTGGTCTGGTGACCGGTTCCGAAGGGCTTTTAGGGATCGTTACCGAGGTTACGGTTCGTATCTTGCGCCAACCCGAAGATCAGCGGGCCATTCTGTTGGGCTTCGCCGCCGCTGAAGCTGCAGCTAGATGCGTTGCCGCGATCATCGGCGCCGGCATTATCCCTGCCGGTATGGAAATGATGGATAAGCCGGCGATCCACGCCACCGAGGAATTTACCAATGCCGGCTATCCTTTGGACGCCGAAGCGCTGCTGATTGTTGAATTGGACGGTCCGGCCGCAGAGGTGGATCACCTGATCGCGCGCGTGCAAGATTTGGCGCGTGATATTGGCGTATCCTATTCTCGTATCAGCCAGAACGATGCGGAGCGCGAAAAATTCTGGGCCGGGCGCAAGAACGCCTTTCCCGCCATCGGACGTATATCGCCTGATTATTACTGCATGGACGGCACCATTCCGCGCACAAAATTACCCGCAGTTTTGTCTCGTATTTCAAAAATGTCGGATAAATA
>JABMOP010000314.1 GCA_013204125.1 Rhodospirillales bacterium
CTCAACCCATTAGAGACCAATTGAACGGTCAGAATACCCATCATGATGGCGCCCAAGACCTTAACCAAAATATCGGTCCAGCGGGTGAATTTAGGGTTGGCGACGGTACTCAGCAATTCGACCGCGACCTGCCCTCCGGTACGCCCGCTCTGGCCAATGGAAAAGGTTACCATGGTCAGCAGGAGAAGTTGCGCGATGTCGGCGACGCCAAATATCGGCGAATTCAAGATATACCGAAACCCGACCGCGGCGACGGTCATAAAGCAAAGTGCTAGGACAACAATGCCGCCGAGATAGAGGGCCAGCGGGCGGACCACGGCATCGATTTTGCCGAGTATGCGGTCCGCCTCGCTGACGCTCTTTGGCGTCTGTTCAATTTCGCCCATTACGCTTTACGCAGCATAAATACTACTTGGTAATCGCAGCATAAATGGCGCGCGCAGGAATGCCATTGGCTTCGCTCTTGGCAAGGAATGCTTCAACCGATTTTGCCGTGGCGGCGTCGAATTTCGCTGCCTCGGCCTTGCTCAAAACATGATATTTGAGCCCTACATCGCCTTTTTTCGCCCGCGCCAACGCGACGACATCGGGCTTGGCCCAACCGATAGCCGTATCCATGCTGAACTTCTGCCCGGTCAGACCGTTGATGGCAGCCTTGCTTTTCGCCGGTAGGCCGTCCCAAACCTTCCGGTTCATGGCCAGCCAGAATATCGCCGATGGCTTTCTCATGCCGTCGGTGACGAATTTCGACGATTCGGAGAACCGCCACGGTCTGAAGAGGGCGTTGATGGCCGTGAAGGTGGCGTCGATAACGCCCTTATCCAAGGCATCGTAGGTGCGGCTGATGGGCATGAATATTCCGGACGCGCCCCAGGCATTCATCTGTGGAATATTTTCAGGCGCGAGCGCACGCAGCTTCATGCCTTTGACGTCGCTCAATTTTTTAACCAGCTTGGTGCGTGAAATAATGACCGGCGGCGTATTGGCCCATAATCCCAGAACCTTGACATTCTTATATTCAGGCATGAGAAACTTGTCATAGACGCTCCATAATTTCCCGGTAATTTCACCGGCGGTTGTGCCGACGCCCGGTTGCCCGACAATAACGGTGCGCGGGAAGATAGTCGGGGTATAGCCCTGGATGCCGAACGATATTTCCGCAACATTATCGATGACGCGTTTATATTGCTGGACCGGACCTTTGCCCAATTGACCGCTGGCAAAAAGTTTTGCCGTTGTTTCGCCGCCGGTTTCTTTACCGATGGCTTTGGCAAGATTGGTGAAGGCGACTTTGTTGAGAAAATGCGGCGGCCCCATGAAGGTCGCGATTTTCAATTCCTTGGCGCCCGCCGGAGTGGTGGCAACGCCGATTCCTAATGCGAAGCCAGCCGCCGTTAAAGCAGCAGAGGCAAGCAAAGTGGTTTTCTTGAGGTTCATAAGGTATCTCCCTGTTAAAGTCCTGCTTCGAAGCCGATTTTATTATTGCGCGATTTCATTGGGGGAATGCACATTTATATTGTTGTTTTGCAGACTACATCCCAAAAAGTTCCTGTCAACGGCTAGCTCCCCACAAAATCGTGATCGAATTTATTTCCCTCTCAAATAAATAACCCAATAGACTAAGGCGACAAAGGCGCTGCCGCCGACGATATTGCCAAGTGTCACCGGCACAAGATTGGCGGCGAAACTGCCGATGGTTACACCGTCCGCGCCCAAGAGGTAGCCGACCGGAATGAAATACATATTGGCGACCGAATGCTCGAAGCCGAGCGCCACGAACGCCGATATGGGAAATATGATGGAAAGGATTTTGCCGCTGACCGAATGGGCGGCGAAACACAGCCATACCGCCAAACACACCAGCGCATTGCACAAAATACCGCGAAAAAATGCTTCCATAAAAGGCAGCGCGATTTTGGCTTCGGCAATGCGTATGGCGGCCCCGGCGACGGCGCCGTCGGCGGCGGCAAATACGCCCGACAGATGGATCATAACCGCCATCGCCGCCGCGCCGACGAAATTCCCGAAATAGACCAGCACCCAATTGCGCAGGAGCTTTTTCGTGGTGGTCTGCTTGTCCGCCCAGGCCATGACGACAAGATTATTGCCGGTGAACAATTCGCCGCCGCCGACCACCAC
>JABMOP010000315.1 GCA_013204125.1 Rhodospirillales bacterium
AAGGCCCTCGTCGATGGGATGGACATAGAATAGAAAGGCCCAAGCTCGCCGGCGCATGACGGAAGCTGAAGCAGGGCCATTTGATTTTAAATTATTTTAAGAATCCGGCGATGGTTTCCAGGAAAACGGGTATGGATATCGGCTTTGAGATGTAGCCGTCACAGCCACTTTCCATGATCATTTTCTCATCGCCTTTCATGGCGAATGCCGTCACGGCAATGACCGGGATGTTTTTTAAGTCATCCATCTGCTTGATCTGCTTTGTGATATCAAGTCCGGATATCATCGGTAAATGAATATCCATTATGATCAGATCAGGACGATGTTCTTCGATGAGGCTCACCGCTTCCCGGCCGTCTTTGGTCTGCACCGTATTATAGCCATGAACCTGCAACAGGTCGTTGAAGAGCGTCATATTCAACTCATTATCTTCAACGATGAGTATAGTTTTGACCAATTAGGAAAATCACCTGTTTAAATGCTAGGGGCTAGCCCCGACTTGCGATGCATCAACCGGTTGAGCCGGGTAACCGCAATCCCACCTGCCCCCGCCAAGAGGGAGATGGTGTCGTTCGAAACCTACACCGGTTCTTTTTTCTTACCCTCGCGTTCGGCCCGGTATTCTACCTTTTCGTAGCCATGCACCGATAAATCGAACAGATTGCCTTCCGGATCGGCGCCCCGGTATTCGGCAAACGGCCGGTTGGAGGGGCGCATTTTCGGATCTTCCACTTGCTGGTCCATCATCAATTGCGCGGTTTTATCCATATCATCGACGTGGAAACCGAAATGATTGATGCCGGCCGCAGATTCCCCTTGCAATGCACACGGCAAGATTGCCAAGGACAAGTAGCCGTCGGTCATGAAAACGGCGGGAATGCCGTGTTGGCCTTCGGCCCGGTCAACCACTTCCATCTCAAACACTTCTTCATAAAATTTCGCCAACTTATCGGGATTGCGCGACATGATCGCCAAATGGCGGATTTTGGGTTTACTCATTGGTTCAGGCCTCCGTGCTAGAAATTATTATTGATCTTTGCATGATAGCGAGACCTGGTGCGATAAGCTAGTTTAAGTCATAAACCTGCACTCTATTTGTAAGGCATCCTCACATGATTGACGCTCATCCTTGGGCATTGGGCACGATTTCGCTCGTCGCCGGGGCTTTTTTGTTCGCCGGGCTGGTCAAGGGCGTGGTCGGCGCCGGGCTGCCGACTTTTTCCGTACCGATTTTGACCTTGGGGCTGGGCTTGAAAGAAGCGATTGCCCTGATCATCGTGCCGGCCCTCATCACCAATGTCTGGCAGGCTATGGTCGGCGGCAAGATGCCCTATATTTTCCGCCGGCTCGGAACATTTTTGCTGATGGTCGCCATCGGATCGTGGTTCGGGGTCGCCATACTTGCCCGCTCGGACGCAGTGTTCTTATCGGGTGTTCTTGGCATATTCTTATTCTTCTATTCGGTTTTCAGTCTGGCGACGCCGCAGATACCGGCGCCCTCGGCCAAGGTGGAAAAGTATCTATCGCCGGTTATGGGCGGGACGACGGGGGTGATGCTCGGTATGTTAGGATCGTTCTTCGTGCCCGGCGTTCTCTACCTGCAGGCATTGCGTATGCCCAGGGACACATTGGTTCAGGCGATGGGCATTGCCTTTACCCTCTGCACGATTTCCTTGTGGGTTGGATTGACGGGCAACGGATTGTTTTCGATCGAGCTTGCCGGGCTTTCAGCCTTCGGCGTCGTGCCGGCGCTGATCGGCATGACGGCGGGGCAGCGTCTTCGCCGAAATTTAAGCGAATATCGGTTCCGGCAGGCCTTGTTTGGTGTCCTGTTGATCGTTGCGGTGTACTTGGCGGTGCGCGCTTTCGTCCTTTAGGGCGGCTAAATTATCTGGTCTCCGCCATAAGACTAAAAATCCGAGCGCTTTTGGCGCCGATGCCCCTGAACCGGCGGAGACCGGCTTGGGCCATCCTCAGCGCGCTGATTTATCCCTGGCTGGGACTGGGTTGAAGGGTCGTAATTTCGGATATCCCTTAATTAATATGCGGTTTTCCCTAGGTAGATTTCAGGGCCTCGTTTTTTATAATTTACTTCAACGAACGACATATTTTGGCTGCACAAAATTTCGAGGGCAATAAAATGAACACTGTAAACACCATCACTATTTCGTTGATTGTTGTCAGTGTTACGCTCTTCGCCGTGGCCATATTTTAAGCCGTTTCCATACAGATTTCCTAAGTTTTTTCTGCCGCGCGGATCGCCGCCCACACTTTGGCCGGCGTCGCCGGCATGTCGATATGGGCGACGCCGAGGGGTTGG
>JABMOP010000316.1 GCA_013204125.1 Rhodospirillales bacterium
CCGTAGGCGACCCGTATAAGGATACGGCGGGACCAGCGGTTAACCCGATGATCAAGATTACGAACATCGTGGCGTTGCTGCTGTTGGCTGTGTTGGCCCACTAGACGGCGAATATCTTCGGAAAAAGAGAGCCCCGCGGAATGGTTTCCGCGGGGCTTTTTTTGTGTTGGGCTCTTCTTTCTGACGGGTATCGGGCAGGCGTTAGATGCCCGTGTTCTCGAACGGATCACTGTAGCCGACGCCGCGATTACCGTACCGGCCCAGGTTCCCGAATAGCTGCTCGAAGAAACCAAGTTTGCGCCCACCGGTTTCCGTTTCCCGCGCCACGGCGGTAAGTTCCCGGGCGTCTTCAACTGTATGCCTTGACACTTCGACCACGTTCCCATCGGCATCGAACTGGATCTCTACGACAGTTTGGTCGATGAGGCTTTCATCGAAGAACAGGAAATTTTCCGTCCTGCGGCTTATATAATACCAAGTGTACCCGTCAAAGGATGCGGTGCTGGTGGGAAAGCCTAAAGTCCGCTGCACGGATTCCCGATTGTCTACGCCGGGCAAAATTTGAGATACGAGGCTCTCGTCGGGGATATAGCCCCGGCTGTCAATCGTTGCGGTACAGGCTGAGAGGGCGAGAGCCGACAGTCCCACATAAAGCAGGGTTCGGCCCGCCGGGGTCCGGCCTCGCTTTTCAGCATTCGATTTAGGTAACATGGAACGCTGCTCCTCTAGGTTCATGCCAGGTGCGATCTCCTGATATGAAATATACCGATTGTAGCGGTTGATCTCAGCGTAAAATGTCATAACCTGCGCGGCACTGCAATATAGGGCCGGCCAAATAGCGATGGCCAGATAGTAACGGCTGGTTCCGAAACCGATATTTCCCGCCGGACACCAAAATCCTGAGGACGCCAACCGATGTTGAAAACCCTGTTCCGGCGGCCCAAGTACGAGCGCGAAGCCCACGACCTCTATGTAAGCTTGGTGGGGCAGGCGCGGCGGCCAGAGTTTTACACGGAAATGGCGGTGCCGGATACGGTGGAAGGGCGTTTCGAACTGGTGGTTTTACATGCTTTTTTACTCATGAATCGCCTTAATCAAGACGTGGACCGTACGGCCGAGCTTTCCCAATGTCTGTTTGACGTCTTGTTTGGGGATATGGATGTCTCGCTGAGGGAAATGGGGGTGGGCGACGTCGGGGTTGGCAAGCGTATCAAGCGTATGGTCCAGAATTTCTATGGCCGAATCGCTGCTTACGACGAGGGCTTGAAGTCGGGGAAAGATGTCCTGAAATCGGCCCTGGAACGCAATATTTACGATGAAGGCGTGGTCGCCGTGCCCAGCGCTGTCGATATGCTGGAGGCTTACGTGAGCCGCGAGCAGGCCTCCCTGGGGGGCCAAAATCTGGATGATATGATGCGTGGCAATGTTTTGTTCGGGTCGCCGGTTTAAGCGGCGCAGGGAGACACCGGTCGGAGGATAAAATAGCTTCGGCGGCTTATGGCCTGGCATCTCGATGCATCGTTGACCCGGAGGGTTTGGGCGCATATGGTGCGCGCCGCGCCGATCCAATCGTTTGGCAGATGAAATGCGCCCAATGAGTGTAAATAAAATATATAAAACAGGCAGTGCGTCAGAGGTATTCAGCCACCTGGTCGATGTGGAAAATATTACTGCCAAGGGGCGTGAGCTGACCTTCAGCCCCACTGAAGGTCAGCGAAAGAGTCTGTGCAAGGCATTGAATTTGCTTGAAATTGAGGGTTGGGGCGCAACGGCGCTTCTGTCCAGGACCGAGGATGGTCTGGGCGTGTCGCTGCGTGTGAATTTATCGGCGACTGTGATACAGTCCTGCGTTATAACTTTGGAGCCTGTTAGTACCCGCATCGAGCACTCCTTCCATAATCTGTATTTGCCCGAAGCTCAGATCAGCGCCGCATATGAAGGTGATGGGCTTGAGATTGTGATTGAGGATGGTGACGAGGACTTTCCCGAGGTGTTAAAGCCAGAAGGGGTTGATGTTGGTGAGGCGACGTTGGAGCAGCTGGCGCTGGTCATTGATCCCTATCCAAGGAAAGAAGGGGTATCCCTGCAAGGTGAGCGGAAACAGGGGGCCGGGGTCGAGCAAGAACGAGAGAACCCGTTCGCGGCCTTGAGATCTTGGCGTTGAGGAATATGGGTTATTGGTTCGGCTCTTGTGCTCAGGCCGGCGCCCAAAAATATTGAGGAAAAGCGGTTATGGCAGTACCTGGGAAAAAGATATCTAAATCCCGCCGGGGCATGCGACGGAGCCACGATAGTTTAAAATCCATGGCTCGAAACGAATGCCCGAATTGTGGTGAATTGAAACGCCCGCATCATATATGCGATGCCTGTGGGCATTACGCGGGGCGCGAAGTCACCGAGGCCACCGGCGTCATCTAATTATTTAAAATCAGGGACGGGTTTCCGTTTTGACGGACCAGTTGACCATTGCACTTGATGGCATGGGGGGAGACAACGCCCCGGATGCGGTCATTGAAGGCGCCGATATTGCACGGCAAAGATTCCCCAACGCACGATTTCTGATTTTTGGGGACAGCCTGCAATTACAGCCCCGTCTTGCGGCTTTTCCAGAGCTGCAAGCGGTGTCCGAAGTGCGTCATACGGACGAAATCGTAAGCTCTGAAGATAAGCCTGCCCAAGCCGTTCGGCGTGGCCGAGGGTCAAGCATGGGACTCGCTATTCAGGCGGTCCGTTCCGGCGAGGCCGCGGTTGTCGTTTCAGGTGGGAATACGGGCGCATTAATGGGCATGGCTAAAATCATGCTGAAAACCATGACGGGAATTGATCGGCCAGCGCTGGTGTCCACTGTCCCGACCCTGGGTGAAGACGTGGTTATGTTGGATTTGGGCGCGAATGTCGAATGCACGAGTGATAACCTGGTTCAATTCGCGGTTATGGGGGCAGAGTTTGCGCGCGCGGTTCTCGGACGCTCGCGGCCGAAGGTCGGTCTGCTCAACGTTGGGGTGGAAGAGTTAAAGGGCAACGACGCCGTGAGATCGGCCGGTGAAAAATTGAAGAATATGCACGGAGCTTTTGAATTTGGGGGTTTTGTCGAAGGAGATGGTATCGCCAAGGGGGAGATGGACGTGATCGTGACCGACGGGTTTACGGGAAATATCGCCATCAAAACCGCCGAGGGCACCGCCCGTATGTTTGGTGCGTTTCTTGCCCATGCTTTCCGCAGCTCTTTGTTTTCACGGCTTGGGTATCTGATCTCCAGACGAGCTTTGGCTCGGTTTCGCGAACGCCTTGATCCCCGAGGTTATAACGGAGGCGTATTTCTGGGACTCAATGGGCTGGTGGTGAAAAGCCACGGCGGGACCGATGAACATGGGTTTGCCAGCGCTGTCGCTGTCGCGGTGCGTATGGCGGCCGAGGATTTATCCGGTCGAATTCAGGAAGATTTGAAAGTATTCGGTGACGTCGAGGGCGCGGAATCGGCACGGCAGGGGGTCGGCGAGTGACGGTTACGCGATCGGTCATCACGGGATGTGGGGCCTATCTACCAGAAAGAGTGCTCACCAATGAAGAGCTCGCCGGCACGGTGGACACTGACGATGAGTGGATTAAAAGCCGGACGGGTATCTGCAAACGTCACATTGCGGCGAAGGGCGAGTTTACCTCCGATCTAGCTTTGGCGGCTTCCCGCAGAGCGCTGGCGGCGGCCGGGACTGACCCGGACGAAGTCGATCTTATCGTGCTCGCGACGGCGACACCCGACGAGACATTCCCCTCTACCGCCACAAGGGTTCAAGCCGGATTGGGCATTACCCGCGGCGCGGCGTTCGACGTGCAAGCCGTGTGTTCGGGTTTTATATTCGCCCTTGCTGTCGCGGATAATTTTGTTAAGGCGCAGCAGTCGAAATGCGCGTTGGTCATTGGCGCCGAGACTTTCTCCCGGATTCTCGATTGGGAAGACCGGAACACGTGCGTTTTATTTGGCGACGGCGCTGGCGCGGTTGTCGTGAAAGCGACCGAGGGTCAGGGAACGAACGAAGACCGGGGGATATTGTCCACTCATCTTCATTCCGATGGCCGGCATCACGATTTACTGTACGTGGATGGTGGCCCGTCATCGACCCAGACCACCGGACATCTTCGAATGCAGGGGCGGGACGTGTTTCGCCATGCTGTTACCAACCTGAGTGCCGTGGTTCACGAGGCGCTGGACGCCAATGGCATGTCAGCGGACGATTTGGACTGGTTGGTGCCGCATCAGGCAAACAAGAGGATATTGGAGGGCACCGCCCGCAAACTTAATCTCGCCCCTGAAAAAGTAATCATAACGGTGGATCAGCATGCCAACACTTCGGCGGCATCGGTGCCACTCGCGCTCGCGGAAGGTGTTGGCGATGGGCGCATCAAGCAAGGCGACATTGTGCTGATGGAGGCGATGGGAGGGGGCTTTACGTGGGGTGCGTGCGTCGTACGAATGTAGGATTACATTCACTTAAACAACGAGTCCTATCCCTTTGATATTGACGCTTTTCCCTGCATGCTCTAACGTTTGTTCAAGCAATTGAGGAAAGGGAGGACGACCATGACAAAGACGATCACCCGGGCGGATCTAACCGAATCGGTGTATCAGGAAGTTGGGTTGTCCAGGAACGAATCCGCTCAACTTGTTGAATCCGTTTTGGACGAAATTAGTGGCTGCCTGACCCGAGGCGAAAGCGTGAAGGTATCCTCTTTTGGTAGTTTTTCAGTGCGTCACAAACGGGCCCGAATGGGGCGTAACCCGAAAACTGGTGAGGAAGTTCCGATCAAACCGCGGCGGGTGCTGGTGTTCCGACCGTCACATGTTTTGAAGGAAGTGATCAATAAGTCACTTTCGGGACCTGAAGTAGCCGGCTAGAGAAATATGTCGGACGCGGTCGATGCCCAAGTACCTTCACGCACTTCCAGGAAAAAATCTCCTGACGCGTTTCGAACCATCAGCGAAGTCGCCGACGGGCTCAACGTTCCTCAACATGTCCTGCGGTTTTGGGAAAGTAAATTCACCCAAGTAAAGCCTTTGAAACGGGGAGGCGGACGCCGATATTATCGCCCGGAAGACGTTCATCTTCTGCGCGGAATTCGAAATCTTCTCTACCACGAAGGTTATACTATTCGGGGCGTTCAAAAGGTATTGCGTGAGGCAGGAGTCAAAATGGTCGTCGATGCCGGTCGGCGGGACGACGAAGACGTGGCCTTCGATCACGGCGAGGGGGGAGAAGCTCAGGCCCAAGGTGCGGAGGGTCAATCCCTACCCGAAGGAGCGGGTGTGGAAAACCCGACAGAAACATCGACGGGTGGTGAATTATCCGGAAGGTTTGATCAGGATAAAAGGGCAAAACTGCAAACCATAATATCCCGACTGAAGGAACTGGGCGTTTTGCTTCGGGATGCGGGTTAAGACGCGTTGCCGTGCGAAATGCAGCCGGGTATAGTGCGGCGATTTTCGGACCGGGATTACACTAAAAAATAATCGGAGCGTAGCGCAGCCTGGTAGCGCACTTCACTGGGGGTGAAGGGGTCGTGGGTTCGAATCCCGCCGCTCCGACCAAACGAGGGGTCGATACATTGTGTCGGCCCCTTTTCTTTGTCTCCAATAGCGGGGCTTAACTGCCTCTCGGCTATTGCTGGGCCGTGATTGGTGGTAGCGTTGGGCGCTGGAGGCTGTTTGAGGGACTATAGGTATCGGTTTTGCAACGTGACCGCTCTGGTCAGAGCCACGAACAAGGGGAGGAGAAGGCATGAAATTTGGATTCATGGAGGATTTCCGCAATCCGGTGAAATGGCGCCGGCCGTTTCCAGAATTCTACCAGGCCATTCTTGAGCAAATCGCCCATGGCGAAGACCTTGGATACGACAATGTTTGGTTGACCGAGCACCATTTTACCGAGGACGGCTACAATCCTTCAATTATGCCGACCGCGGCGGCCGTTGCGGCGCGGACCAGTCGAATCCGGATCGGCTCATTCATCTTGTTGGCCCCTCCAACATCCGATCAGAATTGCCGAGGATACGGCCTGCGTGGATATTTTATCCAACGGGCGTTTTGATCTGGGTCTCGGGCAGGGATATTCCCACTATGAGTTCGAAACCTTCAACATACCCCGCAAAGAGCGCGGTCCCCGTCTCCGGGAATCGATCAAATTAGTGAACCGGTTATTTACCGAGGATAAAGTGTCATTCGAGGGGCAGTTTACCACCGTCAATAACGCGACTTTGTCGCCGAAGCCGGTGCAAAAACCCCATCCGCCACTATGGATTGGGGCGCGCGCGCCCAAGGCAATCGAGAATGCCGCCCGTATGGGATACCATTTGATGTGCACCATTGGGCCTGATCCCGCGCCCTTGTACATCCAGACCTTGAAGGAAGAGGGCCGTAATCCCGACGATTTCAATATTGCTCAACTTCGAATGGTCTATTGCGCTGAAACCGAGGATCAAGCCTGGGAAGACGCGCAGGATCATTTATTCCATTTGATGGATTTTTATCAGGACATATTGTCCGAGGCGAACGACGCCGAGGGGGACGACAGGCCGTTACCTTTCGATAATCCCGAAGATATCCGGCATTCGGCGTTTGCGGATGTCGGCATGATCGGCACGCCGGATCAGGTGGCGGAGAAGATGGAGACTTTCTGCCAAAACTTTAAGTGCACGCATTTCATTATGGGTACGCAGTTTCCCGGCCTCGATCCGGCAAAGGGGACCCGGTCCCTGGAGCTGTTCGCACGTGAAGTAATGCCCCACTTCAAGAACCGGTGAGGGGCGCATTCGAAGCTGAAATGAGGGGTTTCGAAATTCAACTGGCCGATGGATAGATCAGGTCTTTAATCAGAAGTGCCGGGTTATGGACGGCGGCCTAGGGGAAGTTTTTGGGGTTATGCTAAAATATGGCGGTCGCCCGGAAAACGGGCGGCCAGGAGACGCGCGTTCGTGATTTCGTTTTCGGCGCTGTTGACCCACATTTTGTTTGGGGCCGCCCTCACCCTGTTGTCGGCGGGGCTGACTTATGTCCTGATGACCCGGCTACGACTGATCGACCATCCGAATCAGCGATCGTCCCATGGACAGCCCACGCCACGGTCGGGCGGAATAGCCATCGTTGCAACTTTTTTTGTCGGGATCGCCGCAGCTTACCTGGTGGGCGAGGAGACCAAAATTGGCGAGCCCTATTTTCTCGGTTTTGTCTTTTCCGCGGTCGCCATAACCATCGTTTCGTTCTTTGACGATGCGGCGGGAGTCTCATACCTGACTAAGTTGGCTACCCAGATCATATGCGCGGCGGTATGTCTCGCTTTTGGCCTAGTGATTGACCAGGTTCCGGTTCCTTTCCATGGCTATGTGGTGCTTGGATGGGTCGGGTATCCGGTAACGCTGCTGTGGATTGTCGGCATGACCAATGCCTTCAATTTTATGGATGGACTTGATGGGCTCGCGGCCGGCACGGCGGTAATTGCAAGCGCGTTTTATGTGGTGATCGCGGCCAACACAGGCAGCAACTTTGTTTACCTCCATAGCTATGTGATCTTCGCGGCGGCCCTTGGGTTTTTGATCTTCAATCTGCCGCCTGCGCGGGTCTTTATGGGCGATATCGGGAGCCAGTTTCTTGGGTTTACCCTGGCCGTACTGTCGGTGATCGGACTTCAGTATGATTCTGCGCACATTTCGTTTTTGGTGATGCCGTTGCTGTTCTTCAATTTTATATGGGACACCCTGTTTACTTTGGGCCACAGGGTTATGCGGGGGCAAAGAATTTCCGAAGCTCATCGGGAGCACCTGTACCAGCTCTTGAATCGTATGGGCCACAGCCATCGCAATGTGACTTTGTATCACTACGGGGTCGCAATCCTGCAGGGTCTGGGGGCACTTGTTTTGGTCAAAATACCAGGCGACGCCCGTCTTCTCACATTTTTACCCTTTGCCCTGCTTCAGTTGATCTATACGTTTTGGGTTTATCGCCGAGCGCTCATTAAAGGCGTTATCCGGTCAAATTAAAGGCCGATAAAGTCTCGAATGTGGGCAGGCGGCCGATGACCGGTTGAATGAAAAACCCGAGAAATTCTAATCCATTAACCACACTTTAACCTCGGTTTGAAAAAATCCAACGAATACAAGTCTCAAAGCTTGACACCCCGAACCTATTGCGGGAATATTCCGGGGAATTTGATCCCGAAGGACGAAAAGGGTAAAGACAATGTTGGCAAAGAAATTATTGGGCGCGGCGAGTGTTGTGGCTTTGTTGGCTGCACCGATTTCTGCTATCGCTGACGAGGCCGGTGGCGCCATGGGCGATGGCCTAATGGATTGGTTAGGCACCGAGTCTGCTGTTGAAGGGGTCAAGAATGGCGCCTTGGCAGGATTGGCGGTTGGCGCCGGTGTGGGCCTTGGTTTCGGCATTGCCGAGTTGGCGGATGATGATGATTCGTCGAGCTCTTCGACCACGACGACTGCGACCACCACAAACTAAAGTTTCGTCATAATCTGACCCACATTACGTCTGCGAGGCGGCTATGTTCGAGAAAGCCGGCTGAATATCAGTCGGCTTTTTCTTTGGCCGGGCTCTGTTGCTCGGGTCACGTTGTTTCGGGCGGTCTGGAGGCTGGCTTCAGCACTTCAAACTCCAGGGGCCCGAAAGAACGGGCGATATATTGGCGGCTTTTCCAGACGAAGCCGGTCTTTTCGTCGATCCAGTACCGGTTGGTAAAATTCCAGCCGATATCGGGCGCGCGACATATTTCCGTCCCAAAAATGGTCACGTACTCGCGCCCGAGAATTTCTATTTTCTCGTGCCGGACAAGTTCGAATCTGGATGCCACCAGCATTTGGTACCGGTTCTCGAAGTCGGTGTCGATCCAGCGAATGAAATCAGTGGGTCCGGTCAGCTTTTGGAGGCCGTCCTGGACAGGGTCGGTGTTTTCCCATTGGGTCCCTCTCAAGTTCTCGGGTAACCCCGCCGTTTGGAGGACTCGTCCGCCATGGGTGACAAACAACGCGCCGTCCTTCGAGAACCATTGAAGGTTCTGGCCGTCATAGCGTCCCAGCGCTAATAATCCTCTGGGACCCCGCCCGATCTTTGCTCTCATCGTCGCGTATGATAGTTTATCGATATCCGTCCGGGATAACGGGGCTTCGGGAAGAGTGCCCGAAAATATTTGCACCATGGTTCGAAGGTCTCTGACTGCCGGGATATCCAGGCTGGCACACCCGGAAACCAGGGTGGCGGCACCGCCTAACAGGACGGCGCGGCGATTAAGTGACCGTTTTTCGACAGGTAATGAATTGAGTTTGTGCATGATCAAGAAACTACTCAAATACAGTCCCGCAAAAAAGGGTTTTCGGTGGGGCGCCCATCTGAGCTTGGTAATTGCCCTGGCCGCGTCGGTGCTGGCGAACAATCCCCTGGAGGCCCAGGGTATACCAAAAAATACGCCCGATCAGATCGATGAATATTTAAAGAAAAGCCCCCAAGGCGGTGGCGGCCAGGTCCGGAAGTCTCCGCTGGACGAGGTGAGGGAAAAAGGGGGAGTTAGCAGATTTTCAACCCGGAGACTTCTTGAAAAGCGCGCCCTAGACGAACAGGGTCCACTGTCCCAGATCGAACGCTCTTTTGTCCGAAGAATATGGGGTGCCGAGATAAGGGCTATCCGACAATTCGGATACGGAAATTTCCGCATGGCCGAGGAACCCGACGAAGAAAACCTTTTCGGGTCGTCGAAGAAAGAGGAAGAGTTCGTTCCGTTAACAGGCGCCATCTCGGAGTCATACCTCCTGGGGATTGGCGACGACTTGGTTGTCACCTACCAGGGCCGCGAGGAAGATACTTTCTCCATCCGCGTTGATCGGGAAGGGCAGTTAATTTTGCCGAAGTTACCACCCGTTCCCGCAGCCGGTCGGACGTTTGGGGAATTGCGCGCTGACGTCGAGGCTCGGGTGGCTTCGACCCTGGTGGGAACCCAGGTCTTTCTCTCGCTTGGAACGGTTCGGGTTGTTTCGGTTTATGTGGTTGGCGAAGTCGAGAACCCCGGCCTTCATCGTTTGGCCAGCCTGTCGACCATTGTGGATGCGTTGGTCAAAGCGGGTGGCGTATTGAAGACAGGTAGTCTCAGGCAGATTGAAATTACGCGCGGCGATCGCAGATTCTTGTTTGATACCTATGACTTATTGCTGAGTGGCGGGCCGAATTACGACCTGTCCCTGATGGACGGAGATCGTGTTTTCGTTCCTGCCATATCGTCGGTTGTAGCTGCCTCAGGCGACGTGAACCGGCCTGCGATCTATGAATTACCGTACGGTCATCAGGAAATTTCGGTTGCCGAACTCCTCCACATGTCCGGTGGGCCGATAATTCCGCGAGGCAACCGAATTGTATTGGTGTCGATCGATGCCGCGGGACGGGCTATCACCTCTGAACCCCAAGACCTTGCGGCCGCTATCATGCGGGGTGGAGAGTATATTCAAGTCATCCCCGCCGAAGGTTTGGAGGGTGGTGTGGTGACCGTTCAGGGCCATGTTAACAACCCGGGAGCCCGGTCGCTCGTAAGGGCGCCGACGATAGGGGCCCTACTTAGTGGCTCTGAATTATTTCAGACCAACCCCTATTTGTACTTCGCGACCCTGCGACGGACCGATCCCGCCTCCCTGACGACCAGTTTGTTACCCCTAAATTTGAGCCCAATTCTTTCGGGCGAGGTCGATGTCGGGCTTCAGAATAGGGACGTGTTGTCGGTATTCAGCATCGATGACATTAGATTTATGATCTCGCCCGATGTTCAGGCGGTGATACAGGGGCGTACTGAAGCAAAGGAAGAGGGGGAGGAGAGCCGCGTCGAGTGCGAAGGTTTGGACGTTCTGGCGGCGATTATGGATGGGGAAAGGGCTGATCGATATGCCCGCTCCAAGTACTACAGCCGGCGCTTTGGAGAAATTAAGGGCGCGGTGCTGAAGTCCGAGAAAACCGTGGATTGCCCTGTCCTGTTTCACAAAAATCCGGAACTCCTAGCCTTTTTGTTGGAACATTCAGTGGTTTTAAGTGGAGAAGTCCGGCGACCGGGTATTTTTCCCGTTACCGAGGGCACGCGCTTGTCGGGGTTGCTCAGCGCCGCCGGCGGACTTTCCGTCGAGGCAGATCTGCGCCAAGTCGAGGTGTCGAGTTCCGGGCATACAGACATTGAGAGCGTCGTACGGCGGACATACAATTTGACCAACGCCGAATCAGCGCAAGTTACTGTTAATCCTGGCGATACGGTGCGCGTCAATTCCACGGTTTCCGGGCAGGATCTGGGTCCAGTCATTGTTGAAGGCGAGGTTCGTAGGCCAGGCATCTACAATATTCGAAGAGGAGAACGCCTCTCTGAAATTATTGCCCGCGCGGGAGGGCTGACAGAACAGGCGTTTTCAAAGGGCACGGTATTTACGCGGGAAGCGGCGCGGGTTGAGGAGCAAAAGGCATTTGGCAGGCTGGCGGACCAATTGCAAATGTCTCTCGCCTCTAATCTACTGGTCGTAGGTAGCCAAGACGGAGGCAGTGTTGGTGAACTATCCCTGGCCGCACAGCAACTCGTAACTCAACTTAGGGAGACCACAGCGGTTGGCCGGGTGATGATCGAAGCCGACCCGACCGTTCTGGCGGTGGACTCTTCTATGGATACGATCTTGGAGCCTGACGATAGAGTTTTCATCCCTAAACGACCGAACTGGATTTCGGTGTCGGGCGCTGTCTTAAACCCCGGCACTGTTCAATTCGCGCCGGGCTCCGACCCGCGCGATTATATCGAAATGGTCGGCGGGTATACCGATGCAGCCGATGAGGGGCGGGTCTTTGTGGTCTACCCGGATGGGCGGGCCCAACCTGTTCGGACAGCATTTTGGAATTTCCAATCTGTGCAACTTATTCCCGGCAGCAGCGTCGTCGTTCCCATGGATGCGACACCGTTCCGATTCCTACCGATTGCGCGGGAAGTGACCTCTATTATGAGTCAGTTATCGATCGCGGCGGCCTCCCTCGCCGTGATCAGCCGCAACTAGCGACGCTTGTGTCGGATTCTGTTCCCGAAACGATCGGCAGCTAAATGTCGCCGCGTAGACCTACTCTGGGAATCTGCACTCATCGCCGTCGCTCGTTGGTGACATTGTTGGCGGGCATCGCTTGCACTGCTTTGCCGTCGTCGAGCGAAGCGGGGACACAAAACCTTCCGACCATTAATGACTATGGCGGTGTCGGGCTCATGCAAACTCGAACTGCACGGTTTATGGAGTCGGGCGGAGCATCAATTGGCGGTTCCGACGTTTTTCCCCACCGACGGTTTTGGGGAACCTTCCAGCCGTTTTCTTGGCTGGAAGCCACATTCCGGTTCACGGATATCTTAAACGAAGTGAACGGCACCGACCGGAGCTTCGATGCCAAGATGCGTTTGCTGAAGGAAAATCAGTATTGGCCGCAAATTGCAGTCGGATTTCAAGATTTGGCCGGCACGGGAATTTTTTCGAGTGAGTATCTAGTGGCGAGCCGACGGGTCTACGACTTCGATTTTACGTTTGGCATGGCTTGGGGCCGTCTCGGGTCCGAAGGAACTTTCAGGAACCCGTTGACATACGTTGCCGATACCTTTGGGGCCCGGTCGGGCGGGAAAAGCACCGGTGGCACGCCGGGCGTGAACGCCTATTTTAGCGGAAGAGAAGTTGGGTTATTTGGTGGCGTGGAATATTCGACTCCGGTCAAAGGACTGAGAGTGATGGTCGAGTATGACGGTGACGCCTATGTACGTGAACGCCGTGATCCTAAGGTTCAGAAAAAAATCCCAATTAATTTCGGCGTTTCCTATCAGCCGGCCGACTGGATGGATGTTTCTCTAGCCTATGAGCGCGGAGACAAGGTCATGGTGCGGGGGACGCTGCTTGCGAATTTCAATACCGCGAAACCCGCGCCTAAATTCGATAAATTACCGGAACGGGTTGCCTTAAGGCAGCCTCTGACGGTCAAGGAAAAGCTCGAACCGAAGCAAGATGGCAACCCCACCGAACAGGGAGAGCAAGCTGTTCCTGAACAGCTGTACCATCAAGCGGCCTACCAGCCTGATAACGCCTTCTCTGAAGCAGGGCAGGGCGATGTCGATGTGGATATGATGTTCGACGTCCTTGCCGACTATGGGTATCAGGTCGAAGATTTTCATTTCGATGGGCAGCGCGTGACCGTTGAAGTATCGACCATAGGTATTGCGTGGCGCGCTGATACGGCGCCTTTGGCCGCCAGAGCGCTCGCTGGTTTAGTGACACTGCCGGCCGGGACAGTTACACTCTCTGTAAAAACCCCTGAAGGAGGGAAATTTAAGACCTCGATTAACCGAACATCCAAGAGGCAGCCGGAAACCAGATTTGCCGATCAGGTTCCAGTAGGCAATACCCCGCCATTTTTAAGACCTGCTTCCGCGGCAACGCCACCCGGGGCTTCTCAATCGCCTTTGTTCCGAACGGTGTCGCTGGCGCCGCCTTTGGAACTGGATTTCAAGTTCCGTCAAACAGTCGCCGAGCGCCTGATTGCGGGCTTGGGCCAATCAGGTTTGGTTGTCGAGGGTGTATCCATCGATCCGCTGGAAGTGACTGTTTTCTTGCGCAACAAAAGGTATTTTGTCCGCGCCCAGGGACTGGGCCGGGCGGCGCGCATCATCGCCAACCGCCTTCCGCGGTCAGTCGAAGTTATCACTTTGGTTAGCCTCGAGCGGGGCTTGGAAGTCAGCCGGGTTTCGCTACTCCGAAAAGATTTGGAGCTGTCGGCCCGACTTACCAACAGTGTTGGTGAACTTTGGCATTCGGCGCGGGTAAAGGGCCCCGATCCGGCGGCTCCGGCACCGGAATTCAGGCCTGTCGGGCTCTATCCCGACATTGGTTACACAATCAAGCCCAAGACACGACAAAGCGTATTCGATCCGGACCGGCCCTTCTTGTTTCAGCTCTATGCAGCGTTTGGCGTCCGGGCGCAACTAACGTCCGGCCTAAGCCTACGTGGAGAAATAGGCATAAACATTTTCCAGAATTTCACCGATAGTAAACGTGGGGCTGGTAGCCGCCTGCCGCACGTGCGAAGCGATGTTCTGCGCTATCTTCAGGACGGCAAGAACAACCTGGAGGATCTGCAGGTCGATTATGTGCGGAACCTCGGCAAGGATTGGTATGGGCGGGTTTCGGTCGGTTATTTCGAGCAAATGTATGGCGGTGTCAGCGGTGAAGTGCTTTATGCGCCTTATGGGCAACGTTGGACAATTGGCGCGGACTTAAACCAAGTTTGGAAGCGTAATTTTAATCAACGCCTCGGGTTCCAAGACTACGATGTCCTCACCGGTCACATCAGCGTGAATTACGAACTGCCCCGGCCCCGTATGCTGGTAACAATTCGGGGCGGACGGTATTTGGCGAAGGATATCGGCACGACGTTCGAGGTTACCCGCATATTCGATAGCGGCGCCAGGTTGGGCGGGTTCTTCACTCTGACGGATGTGTCCGCAGCGGAGTTTGGCGAAGGAAGTTTTGATAAGGGAATTACGCTTTCCTTGCCTCTCGACTTATTCCTCACCAACCATTCGCGTCGCGTATCCGCGGTCACATTACGCCCGCTATTTCGGGACGGCGGGCAGATGGTTAATGTTAATACGCGACTCTATCCCATGATCAGTAAATACTCTCTGGGAGCTCTTGACAAAGGTTGGAGTCAATTACTTGATTGAGCGGAATAATATTGGGGCCATCAGCATTGTTTGGGTCAGGCGAACGCGATTTCTGATCCGGAGGGACCTTAAGGACAACGATTTCTAGTATGACTATTTTGGTGACAGGCACCGCCGGCTTTATTGGCAACCACCTTGCTCTTTCGTTGTTGGAGCGGGGGGAGCGGGTCGTTGGGCTCGACTGTGTGACACCCTATTACGACGTGACGCTAAAAGAGGAGCGGCTAAAGCGCCTTCTCGCATACCCGAACTTTGTCGAGGCCCGGGTCAATTTAGCTGATCGCGATGCAGTAAATCAGGTGTTCGAGACCCATGACCCAAATAGGGTCGTTAATCTCGCGGCACAGCCCGGAGTCCGCTACAGCCTCGAAAATCCCCATAGTTATGCGGAAAGTAATCTTGTTGGATTTCTTAACCTGCTCGAAGCCTGCCGGCATTTCGCCACCAAGCATCTGGTGTACGCCTCGACCAGTTCCGTCTACGGTGCCAACACTAGGATGCCGTTCTCCGAGCACCAGTCCGCCGACCACCCGCTAAGCCTCTATGCGGCGACCAAAAAGTCCAACGAGGCCATGGCCCATTGCTACAGTTATTTGTTTGGTATCCCGTGCACGGGTTTGCGGTTTTTCACCGTTTACGGCCCCTGGGGGCGTCCTGATATGGCTCTGTTCCTGTTCACGAAAGCGATATTGGAGGGTCGGCCGATCGATGTGTTCAACAATGGCGATATGCAGCGGGACTTCACCTATGTCGATGATATCGTCGAGGGGGTCATTCGAGTATTGGACCGACCGCCAGAGAAATCCACAGACTGGTCCGGAAATCAGCCGGATCCGGCGACCAGCGGCGTGGCACCCTATAGGATATTCAATATCGGGCGCGGCGAGCCCGTTCAACTCATGAAGTTCATCGAAATTCTCGAGCAAAAATTGGGCCGCAAGGCGGAAAAGAATTGGTTACCCATGCAAGCGGGCGACGTTCCCGGGACTTGGGCCGATACACAGGATTTGGAACGCGAGATCGGATACCGTCCGGGCACACCTGTTGAGGTTGGTGTTTCGGCTTTCGTCGATTGGTATCTAGAGTATTACGGAGTAAAAATATGACCCATGGTCGTCGAATCGCGGTTGTTGGCCTGGGCTATGTCGGGCTACCGATCGCCGTGGCCTTTGGAAAATCCGGGACGCAAGTTATTGCTTACGAAATTGATCAACTGCGGATTGACGAACTTCGAAACGGCCATGACCGCACTGGTGAGATTACACCTGATGATCTCGCCGCCGCCAAACTGACACTTACCAGCGACCCATCGGATCTAGAGCCGGTCGACTTCTATATCGTTACCGTGCCCACACCGGTTAACGATGTTAAGCGGCCCGATCTCAGTATCCTCCGGGCCGCGTCGGAAGCCATCGGCAGTACGCTCCGGAAAGGTGACGTCGTGGTCTATGAGTCGACGGTGTATCCGGGGGCGACAGAGGACGAGTGCCTGCCGATCCTGGAATCAAGGTCGGGCTTAAAAGCACCCGCAGATTTTGCCGTGGGCTATTCGCCCGAACGGATCAATCCGGGTGACCGGGTGCACCGGCTGGAAACCGTAATTAAAGTAGTTTCGGCCCAGACCGATGCCGCACTTGACGTGGTTGCGGACGTTTACGGCAGCATTATCCAAGCAGGTCTGCATCGGGCACCGAATATCCGTACGGCGGAGGCCGCTAAAGTCATCGAGAACACACAGCGCGATTTAAACATCGCGCTGATGAACGAGCTTTCCGTGATTTTTCATAGGCTGGATATTGATGCGGCCGATGTGCTTGCGGCCGCAGGGACAAAATGGAACTTTCTGCCCTTTACGCCCGGCCTTGTCGGTGGCCACTGTATCGGGGTGGACCCCTATTACCTGACCCACCGGGCTGAGCAGGTTGGGTACCATCCCCAAGTCATCTTGGCCGGGCGTCAAATCAACGATTCCATGGGCCGCTTTGTCGCCCGCGAGACCATGAAACTGGTATTGAAAAATAGGACGAGCAGAGATCGCCCGCGGGTGTGCGTGCTTGGCGTGACTTTCAAGCCGGATGTGCCCGATTGCCGCAACAGCAAAGTACCCGATGTGGTCAAGGAACTGGAAGCCTATGGCGCCGAGGTTATTGTTACCGATCCCCAGGCGGATCCGGACACCGTCCGCCGGGAATATGGCTTGGAACTCGCCGCAATCGAGGGGATCACACCTGTTGATGCCGTCATTCTTGCTGTGCCCCACCGGGAGTATCGTAAGCAAGGCTGGGATTTGGTGAAAAAACTTATGAAAAACCCAAAAGGAGTGGTTTCCGACGTTCACGCAGTTTTAGAGCGAGGGGAAACGCCAGAAGGGATCACTCTGTGGCGCTTATAGATCGCTTAGACCTAAGTGTCTTCTCTAGAACACAAACGTTTCAGCGCACTGTGGTGCGAACGCGATTGCGGTTCCAGAAGGATTCGAATAGACATTTCAGACCCCATGTTGCTAAAGCACGCCACCGTGAGCACGAAATGGCATCACCTGGAGCTATAGAGTTGACCACTGGAACAAGGCATTAAATATGAGTGACGTTTTGGGAATGCCAGACAAGGATGTGAGCGGTGGTGAAGAAGTTTGGCCCGCTAAGCCGTTGGTTGCCATGGTGGGATGCGGGTACTGGGGCAAGAATTTGACCCGAAACCTCTCGGGACTCGGCGGGTTGGCAGCGGTTTGCGACGGCGACCCCACGGTCGCTGAGGCGATGTCAAAGGAACATGGCGCGCCGGCAAGGGCGTGGGCGGATTTGCTCGCGGATCCGAGTATAAAGGCCGTCGCCATCGCGACGCCGGCCGTAATGCATGCTCCTATGGTGCGTGAAGCTCTGGTCGCGGGAAAGGATGTTTTTGTCGAGAAACCCTTGGCGCTGGAGGTCGATGACGCTGAAAAACTGGTTCGTCTCGCGCGGGAGCGAGGCCGAATTCTAATGGTTGGCCACCTGCTACAATACCACCCGGTGTTTCTTAAGCTCAAGGATATGGTGCGGTCCGGTGCCATTGGGCGGCTTCAATATGTCTATTCGACCAGGCTCAATTTGGGCAAAATTCGTCGGGAAGAAGACATTCTGTGGAGCTTCGCGCCGCACGATATATCGATGATTTTGTCGTTGATGGGCGAAGAGCCCGATCAGGTTAGTGCGGTCGGGTCGAATTTTTTGCATGACGAGATCGCGGATACAACGATTACCCATATGTCATTTCCTTCAGGACAAAGCGCGCACGTATTCGTGTCCTGGCTGCACCCTTTCAAAGAACAAAGGCTTGTTGTCGTCGGGGAAAAAGGGATGTTGGTATTTGACGATACCCAGCCTTGGGAAAACAAGCTGGTGTCATATGGCCATGGCATACGTTGGGTGGACGGCGTTCCGCAGCCGGAAAAGGCAGAAGCCGAATCTGTTCTGGTGGCCCAGGACGAACCTCTGAAATGCGAAATCCGCCACTTTATGGATTGCGTGGATCATCGAACAAAGCCGCGGACCGACGGAGATGAAGGTGTCCGGGTTCTGAAGGTTCTAAGCCGTGCGACCAAGAATATTAGGTCCGGCAACAGTAAATTTCAGACGCCAATTACAGAGCGAAAACCCGGACGATCCGATGTGTTTGTCCACGAGACCGCCGTCGTTGATGCCCCGGCGGATATTGGTGACGGCAGTAAGATATGGCATTTCAGTCATATTTTGAACGGCGTAGCTATTGGGTGCGATTGCATCATCGGCCAAAACGTCATGATCGGACCGGATGTGACAGTCGGCAACAACTGCAAAATTCAAAATAACGTTAGCCTTTATAAGGGTGTAGTCTTGGAAGACGGTGTTTTCTGCGGTCCGTCGTGCGTATTTACCAATGTGAACAACCCGCGAGCCGAGATCGAGAAAAAGGACGAATTCAAACCGACATTGGTGAAACGGGGGACGACAATTGGCGCGAACGCGACGATCGTTTGCGGCGTTACGTTGGGCGAATATTCGTTTATTGCCGCCGGTGCCGTTGTTAGCAAGGATGTGCCGCCCTTCGCGCTTGTCGCCGGAGTTCCGGCCAAAAGGATCGGCTGGGTCGGGCACGCGGGCGAGCGGTTGGATAAAAATCTAGTGTGCCCGCGGACCGGAAGAAAATATAAAGACGTTGGGCAGGACCAATTGGAAGAGATTGAGGCAAACGGATGACGGGGCCAGGAAAGTCGACTATTCAGCTCATTGACCTCCAAGCGCAGCGACAGCGGCTAGAACCCGGGCTGAGCGAGGCAATTCAACGGGTTCTCGATCATGGTAAATTTATCATGGGGCCTGAAATTGGCGAACTCGAGGCTCAATTGTCGGCGTTTTGCGGAGCACGTCACGCAATTACCTGTTCAAGTGGGACCGATGCTCTGCTGATGGCTTTGATGGCGCAGGGTGTTGGCAAGGGTGATGCCGTATTTGTGCCCGCTTTCAGCTTTGCGGCCACGGCGGAAGTGGTCGTCCTGGCGGGAGCAACGCCCTTTTTCGTCGATGTGCGCCGGGATACGTTCAATATGTGCGCCGTAAGTCTCGAGGCCGCAATTGAGGCGGCTTCGGCCCAGGGTTTAAACCCAGCTGTGCTGGTCCCGGTTGACCTGTTCGGGCAACCGGCCGATTACCGGACTTTGCTCCCAATTGCAAAAGCCCATGACCTGTTTGTGCTGTGTGACGCCGCGCAATCCTTTGGCGCTTCCCTGGATGGGAACAGGATGGGTTCGTTCGGCGATGCGACGGCGTTCAGCTTTTTCCCAGCAAAGCCGCTTGGATGTTACGGTGATGGCGGAGCGGTTATGACGGACGACGACGATCTTGCTGACCGTATGCGGTCGATCCGGGTCCACGGCAAGGGAACGCATAAATACGATAACGTCCGCGTGGGTTTGAACGCCCGCCTGGATACTATCCAAGCAGCGATCCTGTTAGAAAAATTAAAGATATTCGAGGATGAGATTGAAAAGAGACAAGCCGTAGCGGAACGTTATGGTGGAGGTCTAGGGGTTTTTCTACAAACACCGGCGGTCATCGATGGAGCGGTGTCGGCCTGGGCGCAGTATACGATCCTCCTGGAAGATCGGGATGAGGTTGCTGCCTCGCTTCGGGAACAGGGTGTTCCGACGGCGGTTTATTACCCAATGCCATTAGACAAACAAACGGCTTACAGGGATTATCCTGGATCGCCGGGTGGAACACCAAACTGCGATTATCTGTCCCAACGTGTTCTCAGCCTGCCAATGCATCCTTATCTTACTGTAGCGGATATGGAAGCATGGTTCGTCGCGTTGCGATCCACCTCGGTAGTGCAAACGAATGTTGCGCAATAGCGCGCAAGCCTCGTCAGTCTATTACCCTTGATACTTTGAATTAGATCGTTCCGATCTGACTTGCAAGGCTTGCCTATATTGTTTCGATAGCTGTGTATTGGTCAAGTGTGTGGATCGGGAATTTCATATTGACGTTTAGTCAGACTCTAAATTTTAAAACCGCTAAAATATGATGGCGTTCATCTGACCGCAGAAGTCGGTGCAGGAACTGAAATTGGTACTGCCGTTCGCTGGTCCGTATGCCGTGGTTGGAGGAATTTTACAGCTACTGACGGTTCCACAATACCCTGGCAGGGAACGCATTACGGGAACATACACATTGTGCGAAACACCGGTAGAAATACTTGAATGACCATCGGTGAGTTGTTTCTGGAAATGAACGATTACCTTCGGGCGAGGTGGAATTTTTTCTCGATGAGCTCCTCATTGAGGACGCGGTTGAGGTTGGATCAAACGAAAATTTCAACCAGAGTCTTTCGGGGAAGATTGTTATCGATTTGGCAAATAGAGGAGAGAGAAATATAATGTCCAATTCGGTCCAAGCGAAAACGATTGCAGAATTTCTCGGTTGGCCCTTGGTCGGAGATAGCGTGGATATAGAGGGGCCCGCGACGATCAGGGATGCGAAATCAGGCAACTTGATTTTTGTAAAAAGTTATAGTGATGAGCTATGCGAAAAATTAAATGCACTTGAAAAGTGTCTTGCTCTTGTTCCCCGGAAATTCGATGGTAAGTTAAAAATACCACACATTCTCTGCGAGAATTCCAGATTGGATTTTGCTAGGTCACTGGCACAATTTTTTGACAGGACCTTTGTCCCGGAAATTCAAAGTAGTGCAAGCATTGCCCCTGGAGCGAAAATTGGAGAAAATTGCTACATTGGCCACAACGTTGTTATCGAGGACACTGTAACGGTCGGGAACAACTGTGAAATCCAACATGGGGTAATCATCGCGGCCGGTACGACGATCGGGAATTGTATACGGATAAAATCCAATACAGTTGTTGGCCAAAAGGGCTTCGGGTTTGAGAAGGATGAAGACGGGATTCCCCATGTTATTCCCCATACCGGCGGTGTCATAATTGGGAATTTTGTGGAACTGGGAGCACTGAATACTGTGGTTGCCGGAACCATGTCTCCAACGCAAATTGGCGATCATGTAAAAACCGACGACCACGTCCACATTGCACATAACGTCACTTTAGGTCCCTGCACCCTCGTGGCGGCCTGTGCTGAGATCAGCGGCAGTGTTGATATAGGTCGGGGAGTTTGGATTGGGCCACATTCAAGTATTATGAATGGTGTCACGATCGGCAAGGGCGCAGTGGTTGGGCTGGGGGCCGTGGTTAGAAAAAATATTGCCGACGGTGCAACCATGGCAGGCAATCCCGCTAGAGTAGTGCCGTCTCCGAGTGGTTAAACTAACTTGTAAGCAAGGTTGGCCGCAGTTGGCCGGATGAGAAACTATCGAGTTATTTTTGCGGCCAGAAGCAACTACCGGCGCCGGTTCGTTAGATGCCCGGCACAATAATTTCAAAGCCTACCCTTACCCTGTAGGGCTGGCGGTTTGGGGCCGTAGGGCGGGATATCCTTGCCTCCAGTATGTTATCAGCGAGGAATACTTCCAACACGGACAGGCTCACGAGCACTTCGACAATTTGTTGTTGTGTTAGCCCAAGAACATGAACTTCGTCTTACGACCCCATTTATCTCCTCGCTAACTTGTATTTTGAATTATTTTGCGTGCCAGCTTCAGGTATTCTACCTACTTATGGAGAATGTGATGCTGGAGCCGCCGAAATTAAGCAATTTCGCATTTTCTTTTGAAAGAATTTCGTGAAATGAATATTTGGTTGATCAAAACGGGCGAACCCTTGCCTACGGACGGTGATGATGCGCGCCTGTTGCGGACGGGAATGCTTGCCGAAGCTTTGGTAAAACGAGGTCACAAAATAGTTTTCTGGAGTTCAACGTTCAACCATAGGGAAAAGGCTAAGAGAGTTGACAAAACGACGGTGATCCCGGTTAGTAAAAAATATGAACTGTGCTTGCTAGATGCCCCACCTTATCAAAAAAATGTGTCTCTCAAACGGATATGGCACAATCGAGTCACGGCTAAGAGATTTTCAGAGCAGGCTTTGTTGAGAGATAAACCTGATGTCATCGTTTGTGCTTACCCTACAATTGAGCTTTCTTGCGCAAGCACGGCTTTTGGACAGAAGTACGATGTTCCGGTAATACTTGATATCAGAGATCTGTGGCCCGATTTATTTTACGAAGTTGTGCCAAGAGTCTTACGGCCGTTGGCAAATATTTTTTTGAAATATTTCGACAGGCAGGCGAGGAAAGCCATACTTAGAGCGAAGGCGGTTACGGGCATCACCGACGCCTTTGTTAAGTGGGGGCTTCAAAAAGGCGGGCTCACGTACGATCCGTTATCGAACCCGGCATTTCATTTGGCCTACTCAAGCGATGTGCCACCACATGAGGATGTCTTGAAAGCGGAAGAGTTTTGGGACAGCCTTGGGGTAGGGGCCAATGGGAATTATTTTATCGCCTGCATGATAGGAAATCTCAGTTTTAATTGTGAGGTAGATGTGCTGGTTCAAGTAATGGATCTCATTCCGCTCTCTACGCGTGACCGGTTTCGGATTGTGATCTGTGGTACCGGAGTGGCTCATCAACATTTGAGGAATTTAAGTAAGCCCCACCCTCAGATTATTTTTCCAGGGTGGGTAGATAAAGCAAAGATATGGGTGCTTATGCGCCGTAGTTCAGTGGGGGTGGTTCCCTATTTTTCAACACAGGGTTTTCAGTATTCTTTGCCTAATAAGGTAGGTGAGTATTTAAGCGCTGGTCTTCCGATTTTATCAAGCGTTCAGGGGGTTTTATCGAAGTTTTTGGAGAAGAACGGTTGTGGGCGTACGTATCCGAATGGCGACTCTGCAGACCTGGCGATGAACCTTATCGAATTGCAACAAAATCCATCGAAATGCGCTCAATTATCAGCTCATGCCAGAGACATGTTTTTGAAGGAATTCGAAGCGGAATTAGTGATGGGAAATTATTGTGAGTTCATTGAAAAGATAGGACTTCAATCCTGTGCTCGGAACCCGATTGATGATTAATCCCGAATTAGCCTCAATGCCCACGGACACGTTGAAAGGCCTCAATCTCCATTTGTATCCTTCAAATTTGCAACAGGCGTCGAGGATGCTTCGTATTACGGGCACTCTCGCCTCTCACAAGATATTTTCTGAAATCTACTTAGTCGGTCTTCAAACCGGAGATCTCCCGGAAAGAGAGAGGATCGATAGCACGCGTGTGGTGTGCAGGGTAATCGCACCTTTCCTCGTCAAAAAACGGAGTGTCGGTCGAAAGGTGATTGGTCTTCTTGTTTGGAGTTTTAGAGTGTTTTCTCTTTACGCCGGAAAGGACGTTGTATGTGTAAATCCCCATAGCCTTACGACACTCCCCTTGGCCATACTCTTTAAGGCGGTGAAGAAGTGTAAAATAGTCTATGACACTCATGAACTCGAAACAGAGACAAGCTCCTCCACCCCTTTACGTCGAGTTCTATCGAAACTGTTAGAGCGCATGTGCATGCCTTTTGTCGATCTGGTGATCGTTGTTGGTGACTATATCGGTGATTGGTATTCACGTGCCTATAATCTTCGCGATATTATGGTTATTAAGAACTACCCAAATATCCGATCTGCCCAAGATTTAGATTCCAGCCCACTTCGTTCGGAATTAGGAATTTCAGATCAAGAATTTGTCGTTATCTATCAAGGGTTGTTGGCCAACGGTCGCGGTATTGAACTTCTGCTTAATGCATTCTCCGCAATAGAAAATAAATGCATCGTTTTTATGGGGCACGGGCCCTTAGAAGACCTCGTAAAACATGCCGCGAATACGCGGACGAACGTCTTGTATCACGACCCGGTGGCGCCAAATAGAGTTCTTGAATACGTCTCAGGTGCGGACGTAGGGGTTTCGTTGATAGAGAATATAAGTCTGAGTTATTATCTCAGTTGCCCCAATAAAATATTTGAGGTGTTGAGTGCTGGACTACCTGTGATAACCAGCGACTTTCCGGAAATGAAAAATATTGTTAAGCAAAGCCAAGCTGGTTGGTGCATTGAGCCCGAGACTAACGCCCTCGTAAGTTTGCTGGGTTCAATCAGCAAATCCGATACCCAAAGTATGTCGGTGAACGCAAAAAAATGGAGTATTTCGCACAACTGGGAGGTTCAAGAGGAAAAATTAGTGAAGGCATATTCCGCTATATTATGACGATATCTCCTAGCGCGAATATTCCGGGGTTCAAGCATGACGGGAATGCAGGGTCAATTGCTACGAGGTGGGGACCTGGTGTCGATGAGTATAAATCTCATCTTGAGTAGTATGTTATCCTTTGGGGGCCTACAACTCCAATTCCGTCTAAGGTGTTTGCGCCGAGTTGAGAGGTTTTGTCGCGCTTTTGGCTTCCGAGGGAATGACCCTCGGCGCGAAGAAGAGCAAAGCCAATACAGCAAGCAGGCCGTTCGATAATATAACCGTGAGTACGCCGGTATTTGATATTGCCGGCATAATACCGGCGATTGACAAAAGCGTCAGCCGTGGGCTTTGGCGCGTGGCGACGGCGTCGAGTAACCGGAATATGAAACCCAGTGCTAAAGTTGCGAGAAAAGATCCAATTAAACCGAAATTCGCATACCCATCCGCAAAGAAATTGGCATTGGCCCAAGCGCCGCGGTTCATATGCAATGCGCCAATGACCTCCTGATGCGGAATGTAATAGGGGTTCGAAAGTAGTGAACTAAGGACACTATGACTAAGAAGTAAAAATTCGTTTTCCCGAAAAAAATCATAATAATAACCAGTTAGCAATCCGGGTACGACCAATATACGCTGAACACTTATTGACATAATCGTTATGTCGTTTTTAGCTACTGAATATGTCAGGATTCCCCAGACAAACACGACTGTAAGATACAGCATCCTTCCCGTGACGTTTTTCATGCTTGTATTGGAAAGTATGGCGAGGAAGATAATTAAAAATGCTATTCCTATGAAGGCTTTGGCATTGCTGGCGAGAAGCAATATAAACTCAAAAGTGAAGACGACTATAAGCCCAATCCATTGTCTTCGGATTATGAATACGGCCATCATGAAAGGAGCGACGGCGAAGCCTAGGAAGTTGATTAAATATCCTATATTTCCATAATCCTGGGTCCGGACTGATACCAGTTCTCTTGCGGCATAGGCTGCGTTGAGGTTGCTGAGAATACCAAATTGTAAACCCGTAACGTTCAAAACATAAAAACCGGTGACAACGCTAATGGACAGCAGTGCTGAATAGAATGTAAGGGGGGATAGCCTTCGTACCTGTGGTAATTTTAATTGTGGAAGTTCTGTAAATCTGTGAAGCACATACATATTTAGCGTGAGCACAATCGTGAATAGAAAATATCCAGAATCCCACAGTTCAATACTATGTGCGGGAATGATACAGGCAGGGATGTAGACCGTCAGGTAGATTAACCAATACATTGACGACGATACTCTTGGCTGTTCAAGTTTTGACCATATGGTAGGAAAAACAGCCATAACAAAGCCAAAAACTAACGTTGGCCATAATGGTTTCAGATCGACATGGCCCATATAGGAAAATATTGGTGAAATGCGTTCCGAGTACGCGTAGTCCAACCCATATACGTAGGTAAGAACCAGAAAGGTCTTTAACATATCATTCTTTCCGTAGAGCCCGGGACCATGGCTAACTTATTTTCCCCTAAACGGGCTCTCTGCGGCAATTCTGAACGACAAAGGTGAATGCCTGACGCTGAGCTTAGGTAAATTATCACAAGATATTGAAATATCTCATGCAGCCTTTACTCAACGAGTTTCTGTTCAAGACGGAGTAAGGTCTTGCCCATAGGTATTAGAAAAGACTGCTGGAACTTGACCCATTATGCAGAATAAAACGAAGTCAGTCGTGCAAGATTTACCCGGAAGCCCCATTGACTACGTCGTCTTCTTGTGGAGGGCCAAGCTTTGGATTTTTGCCGGTGCCGTCACTGCATTTTTGTTTGCTATATTATTAATACGGTCGGTCAATCAGGTATACACCGCCGAAGTCGCGATCGCACCATCTGGGGAGACCAGCCGTGACAGCAGCGTAACAAAGCTGTCTCAATTGGCCACTTCGGCAGGGCGGAAATCATCTTCTGCAAGGGAATTATCCCCATTCGACAAGTTTTTAGAGACAATTTCTTCCGTTGAGTTGGCTAGAACACTTGAGGAGAAACATAAAGTATCGGTGAAATTGTTTCCGGAATCTTGGGATAGCGATAAGAAAATATGGAGGATGCCGGGGAGTTTTTCTGCAAAAATAAACGGCTTCCTGAAAGTTGCTGTCGGACAGAAGGCTTGGCTCCCACCTGGTACAGTTGCTCTCGCAGATTATTTAAAGCGGGAAATTAGGGTTAAAATGACTGAAAACCCTGATGTAAAGGTATTGTCGTACCAATCAGGTGACCAAAAATTCGTTAAACATTTTTTAGGGCTAGTATTAATTGAGAATGACCAACTTAGCCGATTGTTACGAGAGAAACATCTGGATAGTAAAATTGAGTATCTAACACGTAAGATGAAGGAAGTTACTGGGGATGAATATAGGGATGCGTTAATCCAGTTGTTGGTAGAGGAAGAAAAAGAGAGGATGTTGTTGGAGAGTGGCGATTATTTTGCAATCGATGTTATCCGACCAATAAGCGTTTCGAATGAACCGACATTTCCGCGCCCGATTCCATTACTTGCGTTATCATTATTTGGTGGTGGAATTATAGGTGGCATTGCATTTTGGTTATTGAGGGCAAGTCATTCAAGGTAAGGAAGTAAATTGCATCGGTCAGAATTTAAAGGGGAGTTGGAGAGAAACTAAGAAGGTGGATAGTTCCGATAGCGACGTTAGATCAGAAGAATTGAAGCGATCCCCGGTCTAACTTACGGTAACAAATTTCCCCCTATAGTTCACGCAGGTTATGTCAGGGCCATAACGTGATCTAATATTAGCTTATGCCTTGCCATTGAATGAGCGCCCGAATTTTTCGATTAGAACCTTTCGATAGTCCTGAGGCGCTGCACCCCGTCTGTCTGTGGGTAATAACAGTTTAATCACCGGTCAATTTCCGTCAGATAAAACAAATCAAGGGTACAATCTCCTCTTCGAGCAGTATGATTCACACTTCCTCACAATGAAGCGGTGTTTTAAAAGAGCTCAATCCCGAGCGGATTGAAGGCTAAACGTTTCCAGCCCTACACTTAAACACCAAAAACCCACGTTTCTCAGGAAGTATTTGGAGTGAATTTTACGCTAACATATTCCCCAAAAAAACGGGACAGCAGCCTCAGTGCAATAAAATATTGACCCTCCGGGACATCGCCGGCAAGACGGAGAAACTTGGCCTCTGCAGGGGTGTTTACCTTGTTCACAGGGGGAATAAAGGTAGATACGGTCTCTAGAATAAGGCACGATTACGTCTGTTTACGGCCATGTTTAGCCGGTGAAGAGAAGTAGCCAGAGAACAAAAAACTAGGATGAAATCGCAAAGAAATGAATAAAAATTCGCGTACTGACTGACCTGCCCCGTGATATTTCCTCCATTTAGAATTAGAGTCCGGCCCAAGGAGAGGACGGACCATGAAGCGATCACGATATAC
>JABMOP010000317.1 GCA_013204125.1 Rhodospirillales bacterium
GCGCGCAGCATCAAATGCGGAAAATCGAGATCAAATTCGTGCGGTGGCACATAGGGACATTTGGTCATGAAGCACATATCGCAGAGCGTGCAACCATCTATGACCGGCCCAAAATCTTCGGAATTTACCGAATCTAATTCGCCGGTTTTGGCCTCGTCGATAAGATCAAATAATTTTGGGAAACTGTCACAAAGGTTGAAGCAGCGCCGACAGCCGTGGCAAATATCGAAGACGCGGCGTAATTCAGCGTCCAGCTTATCACCATCGGTAAAATCCGCTTCGCGCCAGGGTATCTGGTGGCGGATCGGGGCTTCCAGGCTACCTTCACCCATTTTCTGTCTCTTTTATTAGACGCCTAAACAAAGGCGGGGGATCCGGTGTTGGATCCCCCAACCGTTCGATACGGCGCCAAACATTGCGCCCATATAATGACGGTAATTATCAGTCGAGCGAATCAAGCGCTTTTTGGAAACGACCGGCATGAGACTTTTCGGCCTTGGCGAGGGTTTCGAACCAATCGGCGATTTCATCGAAGCCTTCTGCGCGGGCGGTTTTAGCCATGCCCGGATACATATCCGTATATTCGTGGGTTTCGCCGGCAACGGATGCCTTCAAATTATCGGATGTGGAGCCGATCGGCTTACCCGTTGCCGGATCACCGGTTTCTTCCAGATATTCAAGATGACCGTGCGCGTGGCCGGTTTCGCCTTCGGCGGTGGACCGGAATACGGTCGAAACGTCGTTGTAACCTTCGACGTCGGCTTTCTGCGCGAAATAGAGATAGCGGCGATTTGCCTGGGATTCCCCAGAAAATGCTTCTTTGAGATTTTCTTCGGTTTTAGTGTTTTTGAGCGCGGGCATATTTCTTCCCTCCGGGTCGATTTCTAGATGATGGAATACAAACTTTCCGCCGGGACACGGCGGCAAGGGAGACTATGCCCCCACAAACAAGGTGAGTCAACATAATTTCGAATTGTTCTAATATATAGTAGAACTAATTGATAATAATAATTATTTTTTATTATTTACGCGGACAATTACGTCAACGCGGCGGACTTCCAAATGATCGGGCATTTTGGGCAGTGACGTGATGCTCACATTGGCTTCGGCAATATCGACCAATTCGCGCTGTTCTTCCACATAGATATGATGGTGGCTGGCGGTATTGGTATCGAAGTACGAACAACCGGCATCAACGACGATTTCCCGCAAAAGCCCGGCATCCGTGAATTGATGCAGCGTGTTATATACGGTCGCCAAGGAAACCCGCATGCGCGATGTCAATGCTTCGCCGTGCAGTATTTCGGCGCTGACATGACGGTCGCCATCACCATCGAACAGCAGCTTTGCCAACGCCATCCGTTGCCGTGTCGGACGAAGACCGGCGGTGCGCAGACGTTCGAGAGCATGCGTGTAAGGGCGTTGTTGTTCCATCAGGGCAGTATGCCAATAACCGCAAAAATATCAAGGGATTAGGTGGATACCTAGAATTTTTTTATTCCTACTCTTCGCCGCCATTGAGATGCGGCAGTCCAATAATATTATAGCCGCTATCAACGTGGTGCACTTCGCCGGTCACCCCGGCCGATAAATCGCTTAACAGGTAAAGCGCCGCGCCGCCCACTTGTTCCAAGGTTACCGAACGGCGAAGCGGTGCGTTGGCGGCGCTGCGGGAATAGATCGAGCGCGCATCGCCGATGGCGCTACCAGCCAAGGTGCGCATCGGCCCGGCCGAGATCGCATTGACCCTTATTCCGTCAGGCCCCATATCGGCCGCAAGATATTTTACGCTCGCTTCCAAAGCCGCCTTGGCGACGCCCATGACGTTATAGGCGGGGATCACTTTTTCTGCGCCCAAATACGTTAGCGTAATTAAACTGCCGCCGGCATCTGCCATCAAGGGCTGTGCCCGGCGCGCCAATTCGGTAAAGGAAAAACAAGAAACCTGCATGGTGCGCTTAAAATTAGCGGCCGAAGTATCCAGGTAGCGGCCTTTCAATTCTTCCTTATCGGAAAAGGCGATCGAATGGACGAGGAAATCTAATCCCCCCCAACTTTCTTTGAGGGTTTTGAACAGGGCATCAAGGCTCTTGGGGTCTTCGGCGTCGCAATGTAAGACGTGGTTTGATCCAGCGCTTTCAGCAAGCGGTTTAACGCGCTTGGCAAATGCATCGTTTTGATAGGTCAGGGCTAATTCGGCGCCCTCTTTCGCCAGCCGATCAGCGATACCCCAGGCGATCGACCGTTCGTTGGCAATGCCGACGATGAGGCCTTTCTTGCCCGCCATTAATTGGTTTGATTGGTTCATGCGAGAATATGCGCCAGATTGCCTAAGAAGCTCGGCACGCCGCTTATGCGTCGATACGGGTAAAAGCGAGGCTTGCGTTGGTGCCGCCAAAACCGAAGCTGTTGGACAGCACGCAATTAATTTCTGCGTCGTCCTTGCGCTCGAGAACAATCGGCATGTCATCGGCGGCCGGATCCAATTCATCCACATTGGCCGACGCGCATATGAAATTATTTTCCATCATCAAAAGGCTATAGATTACTTCTTGCGCCCCCGCCGCGCCCAGGGAATGGCCGGTCAAGGATTTGGTCGAATTGAACAAGGGAATACGATTGCGTTCGCCAAACACTTCTCGGATGGCTTCCAATTCCTTGGTATCGCCCACCGGCGTTGATGTGCCGTGGGTGTTGATGTAATCGACCGGACGATCAAGTGTTTCCATCGCCATTTTGATGCAGCGCGCGGCGCCTTCGCCGGAAGGTTGAACCATATCGTAGCCGTCGGATGTGGCGCCGTAGCCGGCGACTTCGCCATAAATTTTGGCGCCGCGGGCTTTGGCATGTTCATATTCTTCAACGACAACAACGCCGCCGCCACCGGCAATTACAAAACCGTCGCGGTCTGTATCGAATGCGCGGGATGCCTTCGTCGGGTTGTCGTTGCGTTTGGAAGACAGCGCCGGCATGGCATCGAATAGAACCGACATGGTCCAATCCAATTCTTCGCCGCCGCCTGCAAAGACAACATCCTGCTTGCCCAATTGGATAAGTTCTACTGCATTGCCAATGCAGTGCGCCGAAGTGGCGCAGGCGGAACTAATCGAATAATTAACCCCTAAAATTTTGAACGGCGTCGCTAAGGTCGCGGAATTGGTACTCGACATCGTGCGCGGGACCATGAAAGGACTAACCTTTTTAGGCCCCCTTTTGCGCGCCGCATCGGCCGCTTGAATGAGGTTGCGTGTGGACGGGCCGCCCGAACCCATAATCAGCCCGGTGCGAACATTAGATATATCCGTATCGCCAAGCCTTGAATCTTCGATTGCTTCAACCATCGCGAGGTAGTTGTAAGCGGCGCCATCGCCCATAAAGCGGCGAAGCTTGCGGTCGATTTTATCGTCGAGATCGATATTCGGCGCGCCGTAAACATGGCTGCGAAATCCCATGTCGCAATATTCCTGGGAGAAAGATATGCCCGATTTTCCGTCTCTCAACGACGCCACAACTTCGGCCTTGTTGTTGCCGATGCTGGATATAATTCC
Source organism: Rhodospirillales bacterium (assembly GCA_013204125.1). Lineage (GTDB taxonomy): Bacteria > Pseudomonadota > Alphaproteobacteria > Rhodospirillales > UBA2165 > JABMOP01. Next base: position 3,549 of record JABMOP010000317.1, read on the forward strand.
CATACCTGTGATGACTGCTCGTCTCACTTCGCCCTCTCTAACTTTCCTCATCGGAAATAAATGTGCCGACCCGTAGCCCTTTCGCTTCATAGGCCACTTCGCCATCAACAAACATGGTTCCATCGGCAAATGCCAATGCCACCTGCCGATTGACCAAACGCTTGATACTCACCTTATAGGAAACCAGTCTGGCTGTCGGTGAAACTTGCCCGGTAAATTTCACTTCGCCAACTCCAAAAGCACGGCCGCGGCCTTTGGCGCCGCTCCAGCCAATAAAAAATCCCGCCATTTGCCAGAGGGCATCAACGCCCAAACAACCTGGCATCACAGGATCGCCGGGGAAATGGCAATCGAAAAACCACAGATCTTTCGAGATATCCAACTCGGCCTCAACCACGCCTTTGCCGTATGCGCCGCCGTCCGCGGTAATATTTGTAATGCGATCAAACATCAGCATCGGCGGCGCCGGCAGCTGGGCATTGCCCGGGCCGAACAATTCGCCTCTGGAACAGGCGAGCAAATCTTCCTTGGTGAAGCTTGAGCGCTCGCCAAAATCAGCCCTTGTCGTTTGTGCCGCGTTCTGCATTAAGTTTTATTCCTTGAATCCAGGTTTGAACTCAAACCCGAAAACGCCTCAAGGGGGCACAAAGCCGCGCTGATCGGCGCGCCGCGCCCCTCTAATAAACTATATATGGCGCGATTCGCCAAAAGACGATTCTTGGGGCCGAGATTTCATATCATTTCGGCCCCAAAATTCATCAAGCTATTGATTTAGCTAGCTTATTTAATTTCAAAATTATTCTGAAATATCTTTGCCGGTTTCTTGATCGACGGCGCGTAGGGACAATTTCACCTTACCCCGGTCATCAATACCGATCAGCTTGACCTTGACCTTGTCGCCGACATTTACCACATCGGTGGTTTTTTCGACGCGTTCCGGTTTTAGCTCACTGATATGAACAAGCCCGTCTTTGCTGCCCATGAAATTAACGAAGGCGCCGAAATCAACGGTCTTAACGACGGTACCGCTATAGATCGCCCCAATTTCGGGCTCGGCAACGATGTCGTTGATCATCTTGATAGCTGCGGCGGACGCATCTTCGTCAACCGCCGCCACTTTGATCGTGCCGTCATCTTCGATATCGATCTTGGCGCCGGTGGTTTCACAAATTTCGCGGATTATCTTGCCACCCGGTCCGATGACTTCACGGATCTTGTCTTTGTTGATGGTGATCACGGTAATTCTCGGCGCATTGTCGCTCACGCCGTCGCGCGCGCGGGAAAGGGCTTTTTCCATTTCGCCAAGAATGTGCAACCGGCCATCTCGCGCCTGCGCTAAGGCAACTTCCATGATGTCCTTGGTGATGGATGTAATTTTAATATCCATCTGTAATGCCGTAACGCCGTTTTTGGACCCGGCGACCTTGAAATCCATGTCGCCGAGGTGATCTTCGTCACCTAAAATATCCGAAAGGACGGCGAAGGAATCGCCTTCTTTGATCAATCCCATGGCGATACCTGCAACCGGCTGAGAAATCGGCACACCCGCATCCATCAAGGACAAGGACGTTCCGCAGACGGTCGCCATCGAGGATGAGCCATTGGATTCAGTGATTTCCGAGACCACCCGCATTGTGTACGGGAAGGCTTCTTTTTCCGGCAATAACGGATTGAGTGCCCGCCAGGCCAGTTTACCGTGGCCGATTTCGCGGCGCCCGGGAGAGCGCAGGAAGCTTGCCTCGCCCACC
>JABMOP010000318.1 GCA_013204125.1 Rhodospirillales bacterium
CCGTAAGAAAAGCCACCCGGAATGACGATCAGATCGACCTTGGGCAGTTCCGTTTCGGTGTGCCACACTTTGATCGGATCGCGCCCGGCGGTGGCCCTCAAGGCCATCACCATATCGCGTTCGCGGTTGGATCCTGGAAAAACGATAACAGCGGATTTCATAGGCGGTGGGTCACTTATGCTTCGATCTCGATTTCGTAATCTTCGATAACCATGTTGGCCAGCAATTGGCGGCACATGGCATCGACCTGGTCTTTGGCGTCGGCGCCCAAACTATCGGGTAGGTCAATTTCGATAAATTTTCCCTGGCGCACATTGCCCAGCCCTTTAAAGCCGAGCGCGTCCAGCGCGTGGCCGACCGCTTTGCCTTGCGGGTCAAACACACCGGATTTCAACGTCACATGAATTTTAGCCTTCAACGGATCCCCCAATCCAATTCATCTATTGCACCAAATGCGGACCCTGGATGTCACTGGGTCCAGATTCCGGTAAAATTCCCAATCGCCGCGCCACTTCCTGGTAGGCATCTTCGACATCGCCAAGATCACGCCGGAAACGATCAATGTCCAGTTTTTCGTTGGTTGTCGCGTCCCACAGGCGGCAATTATCGGGGCTGATTTCATCGGCGATAATAATACGCAATTGCTCGCCTTCCCAAACGCGGCCGAATTCCAGACGGAAATCGACCAGCCGAATGCCAATTCCCAAAAATAACCCACTCATGAAATCATTGGCCCGCAGCGCCAGATTTATCATTTCGTCAATTTCGTGATGATTGGCCCAACCGAAGGCGGTGATGTGTTCTTCCATGACCATCGGGTCCTCCCGCTTTTCATCTTTATAATAAAATTCGACGATCGACCTGGATAGGGGCTCGCCTTCTTCCATACCAAAACGTTCGGCCAAGGACCCAGCGACAAGATTGCGCACCACAACCTGGATCGGAATGATTTCCGCTTTGCGAACCAATTGTTCGCGCATGTTAAGACGGCGCATGAAATGGGTCGGGATAGCAACCTCGCCAAGACGGGACATGACAAATTCTGAAATGCGGTTGTTGATGACGCCCTTGCCGGTGATGGTACCGCTCCGTTTTGGATTTCGGCTCACGGCGTCGTCCTTGAAATAGAGGACAATAGTACCCGGTTCCGGCCCTTCGAAAAGAACTTTGGCCGAACCTTCGTAAATTTGTCTGCGTCTTGTCATTATCTTACAACCGGCAAGCGCGGACGGGATGAAACCTCGCGCAAATGTGCCAAGCGAGAGAACCTTGGATGGTGTTTGCTATAACAGGCAGAAGGTCCGAACACAATCAAGTCTCCGCCTTGATCACGCGCGTATCAATGGCTTCAAACGCTGTTTCGCCGGGCGGTCCGGGCGCGAACCGGAAAATAGATGTGGGCGCAGTGCTTTCCACCGAAGACAGGGCAATAAAGGACGAGCAAACCGTGCCGAAGCCGCGGTCGGTCACGATGGTCATGGCGCCGTCCGCGCCTTCCGCCGGGTCATGGATGTGGCTCGCCATCAGGCGGCGCCAATCTTCCCAGTTCCCACCTTCAGCCGTGTCATCACTATCTGGGATCGGCGCGGCGGCGCGGCGGAATTGGGGAAGATAGGTGCGCGTTCGGGGCGAGCGATCATCGTTGAGGCCCCGCGCGGTGACCATCGAGACGCCTTCGGGCAGGGGTTTCAAATCGGCCCTGGCGCCCCAATCAGCTGCTTGTACGCTTAACCAATAAGCGTCGCGATTGTCGGCAATCACAAGATTAAACGGTCGGTAGGCGTTGGGATTAACATCGCGAAGCGCTTCCGCCGCGGCTTTGGCATCGGCGTGTTCCAGGACTTCCAGGGGCAATTCGCCGCGGCTGCGATAGCCTTCTGCCGGGCCAAGCGCGCCGTGGCCGTTCAAAATAGCGGCAACGACGCCGTAATCATTGATGCCGATCCAGGTGCCGCCGGCCAATTCATCGCGCCCGGCGATCACTTGCGGCCGGTCGGGCCAATGGCGCCCCGGCGGCAGCCATGGACGGTCCATCATTTCGTCGCGGTTCGCGGCGAGGAGCAGCGGCCAATCATGGCCTTTACGGCGGAGGATGATAACGGTACACATAAGCCCACTATATATAAGAATTGAGGGGAGTCTCGCCATAGATTATCGGCCCGTTCAATGGTCGATCTATTGCGCTCGGCCTCAATCCCTTCTACATAGTTTTATGTCTTGAACTACAGATGCGTAAGGAAACATGGCCGATATATTTAATGACAGAAAA
>JABMOP010000319.1 GCA_013204125.1 Rhodospirillales bacterium
AAATGACGGGCACCGACATCGCCGGAAATTTCCGCCATTTCCGCCAAATATGGGTGCGCCCAAAGCACCGGATTTCCGCGTTTACGCCCGGCAACGGGGACGCAAATAGAGCGCCCTTCGACGGGATCAAAAGCGCGGATCAATTGATCTATATCGGCGCTAGATACCATCGGCATATCACCAAGGCAGATGATCACGCCGTCCACATCGCCGCCAATTGCCGCCGCGCCGACGCGTAAGGATGTTGATAGCCCGATGCTAAAATCAGGATTATGAACGAAAGTCGCATCAATTCCGGAAAGTGCGGCTTCGATCAATTCAGGCTCATGGCCGGTGACAACCGTAATGCTCCTAATGTTGGCGGCTGCGACCGCTTCGGTCACATGGCGCACCATCGGCTTTCCGTCGATGTCGGCTAATAGTTTGTTTTCAGCGCCCATACGGCGGGATGAGCCGGCGGCAAGGATCAAGGCGCTGATTTGGGTTTCGCTACCATCCGCTTTCAAGGGGGCATCTTTCTCGCCGCTGCGCTTTTGGCCACGCTCCGAAATTTCCTTCAACAGACCACCCGATCCCATCTGCGTTATTTCATTGGCGCTGACTTGAAGCCCTGCGAGAAGCCGCCACAACACCCAATCAAAGCCGTTTAATTTTGGCGAGCGCGCGCATCCCGGCATACCGACCACCGGCCGGCCGGCAATGGAGCCGATAAATAAAAGATTTCCCGGGTCCACCGGCATGCCGAAATGAACAACCTGACCGCCTGCATCGACCACTGCGGCGGGCAACACATCTTGGCGGTCAACAACAGCGGACGCGCCGAAAATAAATAATAGCTCGCACTCTTTTGCGACCAATTGGGCAATCGCGCCGGCCACGGCTTCTTGGTTATGGTCGCACCGGATAATGTGATCGATGGTACTGCCATAGGTTTCGATCCGTGCGTTAGCGGTTTTCACCGTGTTATCTAAGATACTTTCTTTCATCCCCGGCAAGCGGGTGAGGATTAGGCCCGTTTTCCTGGCTTTGAACGGCGCTACCATTATCGTCAATGCAGCCGCCCGCGCACAATCCAGCGCGGCGTTTAATTCAGCGCCGGAAACGGCGAAGGGGATAATTTTAATGGTGGCGATCATCTGGCCCGGCGTGACCACTTCGTATGGCGCCAAAGTGGCAACGGTGATCGATTCCGAAACCGCGTTGAGGGCGTTCAATTTATCAACGTCGAAGCATAGGACACCGTGCGCCTCTGAAACCAAATTACAGCGCCCGGTGAACGCAGCGCCGGTGCGCGTGTTTTCGCCGATTAGGGCGTTGGTAACTCGGGCCGCGGCGTCGTTTTCGGATACATCGCCGTCTTCCATTGAGGCGGCGGTGACGCTTTCAATATCGGCATTCAAAAGCTGGGCGACATCTTCGGCGCTCAGCAGGGTGCCTTTTTTGATGACGCGGCCGGGCAATCGGGTGCTGTGCGCCAAGATGGCGCCGATGGCATCTTTCGTCGGGGTTGGACCGAATTTCATTCGGCGGCAAGCTTGCCGTGTTTCTGCGCAACAATTTCGGCAAGGATGGATACGGCAATTTCGGCCGGCGACTTGGCGCCGAGATCAAGCCCGATAGGCCCTTGGATGCGCGCCATATCGGTGCTGGAAAATCCGGCTTCGGCCAGCCTTTCGAGGCGCGCGGCATGAGTTCTCCTGCTGCCCAGCGAGCCGATGTAAAAGGCGCCTGATTTCAAGGCGACTTCCAAGGCCGGGTCATCCAGTTTTGGATCATGGGTCAAGGTGACGATGGCGCTTCTGGCATCGGGCGCAAATTCAATTAATGCATCATCGGGCCATTCGGTAGAAAGCGTGGTGTCTGGAAAACGGTCGCCGGTGGCGAAGGAGCCTCTGGGGTCGGCAACGGTAACATCGAACCCGGCGATGCGCGCCATCGGCCCCAAGGCTTGGGCGATATGAACCGCGCCGACGACAAATAGGCGGAGCGGCGGGTTGAACACCTGGATGAACAATTCGTCGCCGTCATGTTCAATGACGCCGCTTTTATCATCGCGAAGGGCTGCACGCGCCTGGGAAATTATATCACCATCCAAGGGTAGATCGCCGCTATCGCTATCTGGGGTTACGTATCCGCGTTTGCCGTCGGCAAGATTGGTAATGGCGCAAACCGGCTGATCCTTGGACAACCGTTCGAGATCAGCCCTATCACCGGCTTGTTCGACGAAAATGCGGATATCGCCGCCGCAGGCAAGCCCGACTTCCCAGGCTTGTTCATCGGTGACGCCGAAATCCAGGATGCGGGTTTTGCCGTCATTGATGGCGGCCATCGCTTCGCCGACGACCGCGCCTTCTATGCAACCGCCGGAAACAGAGCCGACGAACGCGCCTTTATCATCGACCGCCAATTGACTGCCGACGGGTCGTGGCGATGATCCCCAGGTGCCAATGACGGTTGCCAGGGCAACGCCTTTGCCGGCGCCCAGCCATTCAGCAGCCTGATCCAACACATTATCCGTATCGGCCATTGCTGCGTTCCTAACCTTACTTAATGTTTAACCTTCAGCCGCCGATGGCGCGGCGCGCCATAACGCCGATCAAATGGGCGCGGTATTCCGCCGACGCATGAATGTCTGAATTCAAGCCGTCGGAAGAAACTTCGATCCCTTTTAATTTTTCCGGATCAAGCCCGCCCGAAAGCGCGGCTTCAAAATTTGTTTGGCGGTAAGCGCAGGGCGCGGCGCCGGTGATGCCGACGCGAACGCCGTCCGCAGTTTTGGCGACGAACGCACCAACAATCGGAAAGCGCGATGCCGGATTGGGGAAATGCCTGTATCCGGCTTGTTCCGGAATGGGGAAGGAGACGGCGGTGATCAATTCGCCTTCTTCCAAGGCGGTGTCGAACATACCGGTGAAATAATCATCGGCGGCGATTTCGCGCTTATTTGTTTTGATGGTCGCGCCAAGCCCCAGAACAGCGGCCGGGTAGCTTGCCGCCGGATCGTTATTGGCAAGGCTTCCGCCGATGGTGCCGCGGTTGCGCACCATCGGATCGCCAATGGTCCCGGCCAATTCGGCAAGGGCAGGAATCTTGGATTTAACCAGATCGGATGTGGCCACATCATGGTGCGGGGTCATGGCGCCGATAACAATTGCGCCGCCGTCCTCGGATATACCGCGAAGATCAGCAAGGGCGCCCAAATCAACCACGTCTGACGGCTGGTCGAGGCGTTGTTTCAAGACCGGAACCAGGGTCATGCCGCCGGCCAGGAAGCGGGCGTCATCGGCCGCGGCGTATTTGGAAACGGCATCATCGACGGAAGAGGCGGCTTGGTAATTAAAATTATACATTGGGCTACCCCCTCATCGTTTTTGCCGCGGCGCCAATCGCCTCGACAATGTTGTGATAGCCGGTGCAGCGGCAAATATTGCCTTCAAGCTGATGGCGGATGGTCTTTTCGTCGAGATCGGGGTTATCGTTAACGATGCCGATGGCGCTCATTACCATGCCCGGCGTGCAGAAGCCGCATTGCAGCGCATGATGTTGGCGAAAGCTTTCCTGCATCGGATGCAGTTTATCGCCGTCGGCCAGGCCTTCGATGGTGGTAACTTCGGCGCCAGACGCGTGGCATGCCAGGATTGAG
>JABMOP010000320.1 GCA_013204125.1 Rhodospirillales bacterium
ACCCAACGCGCCCAAGTGCGCAGCTATCCAACCGTCGAGCGCCAGGAATTTATCTGGATATGGACCGGCGATCCTGAATTGGCCGACGAAACCAAAATTGTCGATTATCCGTGGAACGATGACTACGAAAATTGGCCGCATACCCACGGCCTCCTATACATCAAATGCAATTACATGCTGCTGATCGATAATTTGATGGATTTAACCCATATCCCCTTCGTCCACCAAAAAACCATCGGCGGCGGCGGGCAAATGGATCAGGTGGACGCGGAAATGGATGTGGTGCCGACCGATATGGGCGTTCATTTTGTCCGCTGGATGATGGGCATCACGCCGCCGCCGACCTATGTGAAGGGCGCCGGCTTTGCCGAAGGCGCCAAGGTCGACCGCTGGCAGGATTTTGAATATATCGCGCCGACTTCTGTTCTTTTATGGACCGGCGCCCACGAAGTGGGCAAAGGCGCTCGGCAAGACCGCGATCAGCCGGGCGGGTTCAAGCACCGGGTCTATCACGGGGTGACGCCGGAAACCGAGGAAAGCTGTTTCTATTTCTGGGCGCCGTCGAACGGCTATAAGACCGACGACCCCGAAGCCACCAAAATCCTCCATTCGGAAATTGCCGCAACCTTCGCCGAAGACGTGGATTTCTTAGAAGCCCAGCAGGCCTGCATGGCGCGGGAGCCGGGCCGGGCCATGGTCAATACCAAACACGATGCGGCGCGCATGCCGGCCCGCCAAGCGGTCGAACGCATGATCCGCACCGAGATCGAACAACGCCAAGCGGCCGAATAGACGGTCGCCCACGCGCCCTTAAAAACCAATAAAACTTTAGATAAATAATGAGGCTTTAGATAAATCATGCATGCCGATCATTCCCTTTTGGAAATCATTGCCTATGTCTGCATCGCATTCTTGTTTTTGTATCGCGGCGTCGATTCTTTGCGCGATATTCAGATGCATCTGGACAACATGAAATTCCACAACATCCCGTTTCCAAAAATATTCGTGATCCTCGGCTTCATCTCGATGTTCTTAGGCGGGCTTTCGGTGCTGTTCGATTATTACGTGGTCTATGGCGCCAGCTTGCTGATCCTGTTCGTCGTCCTCGCCAATTTTCTCTATCACCATTTCTGGTCGATGGAAGAGCCGATGCGCAAACGCACCCATCTCTGGATTTTTTGCAACAATATCGGCGTTACCGGTGGGTTGCTGATGGTCATCGCAACCTCGTTGGACTAGGCCCCGAATAAAGCAATAGCCGCCGCCGGCGAAACCAAACTAGGGTTCAATTTTGGCTGGTTTTGGCGGCTGTGCCCGTCTTCCGGCGCGCCAAGCGGCTCGAACGTCCGACCGTGGGCGATTGTCTTGCCGCCGCCCGGTTCTTGGATTTTTTGCCGAAACATGCGGAAGAGTGCGGCTTTTCACCCCATGGATGCTTCAATTTTACCACAATTCCGCCCCAAATCCCCCTTATGTCCTATTGCAAATGAATAACGCCATACAGTTGACCAGGGGTTATGAACCCAAGATATAAGAAACCAGAATCAGACGATCAGTCCGGCCAGGCACAACCGCGCACCTGCTTGCGATGTAGAACCCTGTTCGAAAGTCAATGGTACGGGGAACGAATTTGCAAGAAATGCAAGTCGTCAAGCGAATGGCGCGCAGGGTGACACCGGCGGCCAGCGTCGATAGCCAGCCGTCGGCACCGGCCTTGCGTCAAGCCGAACTGCTCCGAAATAACGGCGGCAGTCCGACAAAACAGTCTATTTCCCGACCTTCACCTTGCCGACCTTCACCGCAATCTTTTTTTCTTTTTTCTTGGCGTCTTTCGATTTGGCAACGACTATCCGCAGCACGCCCTTTTCGAAATCGGCCTTGATCTTGTTCTGATCGACGCCGGGAGGCAGTTCGAAGGAACGCGCGAAGGAGCCAAATCTGCGTTCGGAAAGATGATAGTCCCCTTCCTTTTCCTCTTTCTCCTCGTTCTTCTGTCCTTTGATGGTCAAGATATCATCGGACACAACGACCTCGATGTCTTTTTCACCCATTCCCGCTAATTCCGCAGTAATGGTAAACTCTTTATCCGTCTCGCGGACATCGACCTTGGGTGAGACAGCGGACGGCATGTGAAGCCGTTCCAACGACGGAAATTCAAATGCCCGCCGCCCGAACCGGGGCAGTCCCCATGAACCGCGAAACTGGGGCATCCAATCGCCAAACATGCGGTCAATTTCCGAATGGAGGCGGTCAAATTCTTCACGCAAAGTGGGCACGCCGAACTTGTCTTCCGGTTTGCGCGGTCGTGGCGCCTTTTCCGATTTTACAACTTTTTTGTCGGAGGGTTCTTCTTTCAGCAGGGTTGTATCCATCACTATTCTCCTTTCGCGCAATGTAACCCCAAGCAAAATGGAACATGTGACACAGCGCATAGGAAAGGGGATGAATGCCGAACAACACGCACACATCACGCTTTAACCTGTCCGCATTCTTCCATTAACCACGCTGCCGAAAAATTCTCATTGACGCCCATCAATACCGTGGCAAATTATTTTAACTATTTGATATCAAACAATTAATTAGTGATAAAAAAAATTTCCGAAGCCCTTAAAATCCAACATTGACCGGTATATATAGGCCGCGTCAGATGCCGTACTACCTGCACAGGGGCATCGCCGGACGCAACTTCTCCAAACAGTTTTGTCTGGCAGATAATGTCAAGGTCGAGAATGCTTGGTTGGACAGCGGCCTTTTGACGGTCGATCTCGTCCGCGAACTGCCCGAGGCCATGAAACCTCGGACCATCGCCATCAACAGCGGAGCGCCGAAGGAATTAATCTCCAAGGCGAAGAAGCTGCTTGGCGGCGATAAGAAGGCTGCGTAACGGTGAGCGAACGGGTGCGCCGGCTGGAAGAGCGCGCCCTCAAAATTATCAAGCAGCACGTTAGGGAGCTGAACAACGACGGCGAAAGTCTTCCGGCGCAGGGTCAGTCGCCGATGATCACCGAACCCGCCTTAAGGGCGAATACTTAAGTGTCTTTCAGTGCGCCGAACAGCGCGAACGTCCGTGCGTGAGAAACCGCCTTGGCGTCACCGTCTTCCGGTTCCGGAACGAGGCGGTGGGCAAACCCGTGACGTTCGGCATAAACATGCGTCGTCACATAGTCCGAATCTTTGAACGCTGCGACAATGCGGTCGCGGTCGGCGTCAGAATAGGTGTGGTCGTGTTCGCTCATATGCAGGAGGACCGGTTTTTTGATGGCCGGCGCTTCGTCCAGATAATCCTGGATGCGGGTTCCGTAATAGGTGGCAACGGCGTCCGCGTCGTGGCGGATAACCGACAAAAAGGCCAAATTGCCGCCGAAACAAACGCCAATTGTCGCCACCTTCCCGTTACATTCATCCATGCCGCGCAAATGATCCATGGCGGCGCGGAAATAATCGAAGCAGGTATCGGTATCCAAGGTTTCGCGGTAGCTGGTGGTTTCCACCCCTTTGTCGTCGGTGGTCGTTTTCGGATCGATATCCCAAAACACGTCCGGCACCATGGCGATGTAGCCGTTTGCGGCAAAAAGATCGGCCAGCACCCGCTGAGATTCGCCCATGCCGAAAATATCGTGGCCGATGCAGACCCCCGGCCCAGACCCACTTGGCGGCATCGCGGTATAGGCGGGGATGGTTTGGCCGCCGGCGCCTTTAAATTCGATCATGGTTCCCATCATTCTTCCTCCCGTTAAATCCAAATCGATCTAACCATTCCCGAGCCGCAATAACAACAAATCCGCATTTACGCCCGGCCCCTCAAACCTTAATGTGTGGCCATGGCCAAATCCAAAGCTCAAAAACCAAAAATCCTGGTGATCGGCGAAAATGTCGAGGCGCATGTGGATTATTTGGCGCACTATTTCAACCTGTATCTGGTCACCGGCCAAGCCGATGTGGACGCCTATTTGGACGAGATCGGCCAGGATATCGAAGGCCTCGCCATGAGCGGCGGGGCGATCCCTGAAGGACGCGCGCCCCTGTTCGATAAATTACCTAATCTTTCCATCGTCGCGGCGCTTGGCGTTGGCGCCAGCATGATCGACGATAAAGAGCTGCTCAGGCGCGGAATTTTGATGACCAACGGGCCCGGCACCAATGCCATCGCCGTCGCCGATTTAGGCATCGGGCTGGCGCTGGCGGTCAATCGCCGCATCGTTCATTTCGACGCCTACACGCGGGGCGGCATTTGGGCCGACACCGGGACCAAGGGCGGCTACACAACGACGATGTCTGAAAAGCGAGCCGGCATTATCGGCCTCGGCACCATCGGCTCGGCAATCGCCAAACGTTGCGTCGGTTTTGATATGGAAATTTTATATCACCAGCGCCGGGTCAACGGCGGTGTTCCCTATTCCTACTGCGCGTCGGCCAAAGAACTTGCGGAAAATTCGGACTATTTATTCGTCTGCTGCCCGGCGACGGAGGAGACCCACCACATGGTCGATGGCGGCGTGCTCGCCGCCCTAGGGCCGGGCGGCTACTTGATTAATGTATCGAGGGGATTGGTGGTCGATGAAGACGCGCTTATCGCGGCGCTTCAATCGGATGTCATCGCCGGGGCCGGGCTGGATGTGTTCCAGAACGAGCCCAATGTTCGCCAAGAACTCTTGCAAGCCAAAAACGTCGTCCTTTCGCCGCACCGGGCGGCGTTCAGCCATGAAGCAACACTCAACATGCGTGACCTTTTGGTTCAAAACCTGCGCGCGCATTTCGGTGGATTACCTCCGCCGACGCCGATGCCGGGGTTCGAGCATTTGGCTGGTACGCGTTAGGCCATCGGAAGAATGTCAGTTGCAACGGTGCTCGGAATGGGGTTCAATTTGTTGAGGGAGACAACAAAAACACCGGGAGAATGATCGTGGACGATGGATTTCAATCTCAATTCCAAGGTGTGACCGACGGGCTTCAGACCCGCGTGCCGGTCGGCGATTTACTGACCGAAGCCCATTTCGAGCGCGAGCGCGAGCGCATCTTTCGCCGATCATGGCTGTTCGTCTGCCGCGAAAGCGAGGTGCCGGAAAAAGGCAGTCACCTGGTCCGCGATCTGCCATTTCTTAAAACCTCGCTTCTGGTCGTGCGCGGCGAAGACGACCGCGTGCGCAGCTTCCACAACCTCTGCACTCACCGCGGCAACAAATTGGTGCGCGGCGGCGCCGGCTGCAGCCGCTTTCTCACCTGCGGCTTTCACGGCTGGTCATTCGATACCGACGGCACGCTCAAAGTGGTCACCGACGAGCATCAATTCCGCGATCTCGATAAATCCAAACTGAACCTGCCGGCGGTCCATTCGGAAAGCTGGGAGGGTTTGGTATTCGTCAATTTTGACAGCAAACCCTCGGTCTCGCTCAAAGATTGGCTGGGCGAAATGTACGGCCAGTATGGCGGCTATTTCGACCGCCTGGTGCCGGCGACACGCATGCGCGTGGTCGTCAACTGCAACTGGAACCTTGCCGTCAATTCGTTCATCGAGGGCTATCACACCAAATATATTCACCATAATTCGGTGCCCGATTATCAGGGCGGGCGCGTCAATCCGCAACGCCACCGCCCGTGGATGGAACTGTTTGAACGCCACCACCGCTATTCGGCGCCGGCCAATCCCGATCACAAATATACCCGCACCGAAGCCATCGCCTGGAACTGGGGCAAGCGCTGCATCCCGTCATTCGACGGCGACATGACCGGCATGCCCGCCGGCGTCAATCCGGGCCGCGTCGATAATTGGGCCTTCGATATCGTCCAATTTTTCCCCAATGTCGTCATGGCGGTGAGCAATCACCGGCTGATGGAAATGCAGTTCACGCCGATCGACGTGAACCACACCGAATTCATCGGCACGGTCTACCTCTATCCGCCCAAGGATCTGGGCGAGCGGATCAGCCAGGAATTTGTGCGTTCGCGCGCGCGCCAAGTGGTGTTCGAAGATTTGAATACTTTGGAAGCGCAGCACGAGATGTTGGCGTCCGGCCAACTCAGCCACCTGCAATTGTCCCAGCAAGAAGTCGCCGTCCAACACCACTACAAGGTCGCGGCCGACATGCTTAGCGATAGCGGGGCGTAATGATCATGGAAAAAATTGACCTCCCCGGCGAATTCGAATTCCTGCAGGATCTAGGCGCCGATTGGCTGATCGCCGACGAACATGGACGCCACATCAAACGCGTAACCAGCGATATCGAAACCGTACGCGCCTTCTACGAAAAAGTCGTCGAACACTTGGACGCCATGATCGCCTATTTACAGCCCAAGGATTCAAACAACCTCGCCCCGGCCGATCACAATTTGTATTTGCTGGCGCTGGTATGCATCGAAATGTCCCACCCTATCGATCTCGGCTGGGAGAGCACGGACATCGACGATACCTTCCCGTGGCAAAGGATCGAGTTTCTGCCGGTCGCCGAATATTTCCCCGGCCTCGATCCCGAGTAAATCCCGGGCCGGTGCTTAAAGCTCAGACACGGTCTGCCGCCAGACGCCGCGGCAGGCATCTTCCAATGAACGGGTGAAGGCTTCGGCGTCGAAAATCGTGGTCCGCGCCCGATCCCGCATTTGCGCGCGCAAAGCCGCCAAGGCATCCAAATCCCCGGCAAGGCGGATAGCACATTTCACGTAAGATTCAGGATCGGCGGCAACCCATTCGCTTAACCCCAGCCGATGCATGAACGACGCCGTTAAGCGGCCCATCAGCGTCCGGCCTTCCATCGTGATGATTGGAACCCCCATCCAGATCGCCTCGTAAGATGTGGTGCCGCCGCCGAAGGGAAAGGGATCAAGCGCGATATCGATCCGGTTATAGCTATCTAAGTAGGCGCCGGCATCACTGGTGAAACCTTCGAATATCAGGTGGTCTTGGCCTGCCCCGGCGGCTTGAAAGCGGCTTTGATACCGCCCGACGACATCTTCATTGGCGAGCGAGCGATGCTTGAGGATCAGGCGCGCGCCATCCAGCTTGTTCAGAATTTCGGCCCAGGCGGCAATCGCCCGGTCTGAAAGTTTCACAGGATTGTTGAGCGATCCGAACGTTACCCCGGCGTTCAAACTTGCCGGCAACGGACCAATATCGGGCGCGGCGGCGGGGGTGCGGTAGGTGTTGAAAGCCGGCAGGCGGATCAATTTTTCGCTATAGTACCGCTCGCTTTTCCCGGGCGGGTCGAGCGCCGCATCGGTCATCAGATAATCGGCGGCGCTTAAGCCCGTGGTTGAAACCAAGTTGATGCCGGCGATCTGCACCGGGGCTGCACGGTGCGCCAGGAGCGACCGGTAGCGCGCCTTGAAGGTGCAGGGATGGAGGAGGATGTCGACTTGATCGCTTTGCATCCGCCCGGCAATCGCTGCGTCGCTTTGTCCGGCGATATCCACCCAGCGATGATCTTGGATGAGGGACGGCGGCGGCGGCGCGCCGTCGGTGCGGCTGCCATAAAGACTGATCCGAAACAGTGCCGTATCGTGGGCGCCCAAAACCGGCTCCAAAAACCGGGGTGTGACATGGGTATTTAATTCCGGCAGATAATAGGCGAGATGTAATTTACGTTCCGGGTCCGGATCGCTCAGACCGATTGCCACGGCGGAAATCGTCTCTTCCAGCCGCCGCCCCCATGCGCGGTTACGCTCGAAAATGTCTTGGGCGTCTGCATCCGGCGAAAAATTCAAAGCAAACAGATGGTTGGTCCAAAATATCTGATTATCCGGATCGGTTTTGAGCGCCCCTGCATAGGCATCCGCCGCCGCCGCCGCATCGCC
>JABMOP010000321.1 GCA_013204125.1 Rhodospirillales bacterium
GGCGAAGTTGTCGCCGAAGCCGGCGCCTCGGATGCATTGTCCGGCAAAGTTTATGGCAGTTTCCTCAAATTCCGTAAAAATGCCATCTCTTGGTCGAAACTGTCCGACCAAGCCTATTGGGATGCTCGCTTGCTGCCCTTCAAGTACGGTAAATAAGCGTTAGAAAATACCCGGCCCGCACCATAATGATGCGGGCCGGTTTACGAAGCGGGCCACGTAAATGCCCTTTTTCCGAAAGCTGATCGGTTGAATTTCCTGAGTTCCGCCGCACGCAAAATAGATACCGCCAACGACTGGATCGGTCGCACCACGGCTTGGGTTGCGTTGTCGATGGTGCTTGTTCAATTTACCGTTGTCGTGATGCGCTACATCTTTGGCATCGGTTCCATCATGATGCAGGAATCGGTAATCTACATGCATTCAATCCTGTTCATGATCGGCGCCGGCTACACTCTTTTATACAATGGCCATGTGCGCGTTGATATTTTTTACCGGGACGCGACGGTGCACGCTAAAGCGATCCTGGATCTGATCGGCGTCGCCATATTTTTGGTACCGGTCTGCATCCTGATTTGGTGGTTTTCGTGGGGATATGTGGGGGCATCCTGGGCAGTGTTCGAAGGGTCCAAGGAAACCAGCGGCATCCAGGCTGTATATCTTTTGAAATCCACAATCCTGGCCTTTGCGGTCATGATGATGTTGCAAGGCATATCCCTGGCCGCGCACAGCGTCCTTATATTGATGGGGGTTGAAGACGAAGCCCCGGCCAAACAAACGCCGCCGTTGGCGTAGCCAAGCAAGAACGCCAGAAAATGTCCCTTGATGAAATCCTTGTCACCGCCATGTTCGTGGTGGTCTGTATTTTTCTCATGGGTGGTTTCCCGGTGGCCTTCACATTGGCCGGCGCCGGGCTGATGTTCGCCTTCGCCGGCTGGATATTCGGGGTCTTTGATTTCTCTCTGTTCGGCGCCCTGCCATCGCGCATATTCGGTGGCGCCATGACCAACGAATTACTGATCGCCGTTCCATTGTTCGTATTCATGGGGGTGATGCTCGAACGCTCCAAGGTTGCCGAAGAGCTGTTGGATACTATGGGCCGCTTGTTCGGCAATTTGCGCGGTGGGCTCGGCATATCGGTCACCGTGGTTGGCGCGCTTCTGGCTGCGTCTACCGGCATCGTTGGCGCCACCGTTGTGACCATGGGTTTGCTGTCCTTGCCGACTATGCTCAAGCGGAAATATTCACCGGAACTGGCGTGCGGGTCGATCGCCGCCGCCGGCACATTGGGCCAAATCATACCGCCGTCGATCGTTCTGGTTCTGCTCGGCGATCAGATATCCAACGCCTACATAAACGCCCAGCGTGTGGCGGGAAATTTTTCGCCTGACCCGGTATCGGTGGGGGATCTGTTCGCCGGCGCGTTGTTGCCGGGTTTGATGTTGGTCGGCATGTATATCCTCTATCAGGTTATCGTTGCAATTATCCGGCCTGACGCGTCGCCGGCGATCCCACGCGAAGAACTGGATGACGGGGTGCCTTTGTTCGGCCGGGTGCTGCGGGCCCTGGTGCCGCCGATTATCCTGATCGTAGCGGTCTTGGGCTCGATCCTGGTGGGTGTGGCAACACCAACCGAAGCGGCCGCCGTCGGCTCGGTCGGCTCTATGCTTCTGGCTGGACTGCGCCTCGATGAAAAGCGCGGCAAGCCGCTTTACTTGGCGGGCGCTTGCTTGGTCGTCATGCTGATCCTTGCCAACACCATGGACCTCCGCGTTTCGCGCAATGAAATTCCTGCCGGCGACATGGTCGCCATCATCGTCGCCGGCATTTGTTCCGTTGGCCTTGCCTGGGGCGTTTTGGTCAGCTTGCTACGCGCCCGCGAGTTCAAAATTTTGACGCCGGTGATGCAGGAGACTTTAAAAATTTCGGCGATGGTGTTCGTCATTTTGATCGGCGCCTCCGTGTTTTCGCTGGTATTTCGAGGGCTTGGCGGTGACGACATGGTAAACGCGATATTGAAAGATATGCCGGGCGGCATCACCGGCGCCATTATCGTTGTCATGGCGGTCATGTTCGTTCTCGGCTTTTTCCTGGATTTTATTGAAATCACATTCGTCGTCGTTCCCATTGTCGCGCCGGTCCTGTTGATGACCGATATCAGCCCGGTGTGGTTGGGCGTTATGATGGCGATGAACCTGCAGACGTCGTTCCTGACGCCGCCCTTCGGTTTTGCGCTGTTTTATTTACGCGGGGTGGCGCCGCCCGAAGTGCAGACCATGCAAATATATAAGGGCGTCATTCCATTTGTTATCATTCAGCTGATCGGCCTCGGTGTCGTGGCCTACTTCCCGGCGCTGGCAACATGGCTGCCGAAATTGATATTCGGCTAAAGACCGGTGTAAGCTCGGCGCCGGAGGTATTCAAATGACCACACAAGCTGAAAACAAAATTCTAACGCAAACCGGCCCCGGCACACCGATGGGCGAATTCATGCGCCAGTTCTGGGTGCCCGTTGCCAAATCATCCGAGCTGGTGGCCGATGGCGATCCGGTACGGCTCATGGTCATGGGCGAAAAGCTGATCGCGTTTAGGGATTCCTCAAACCGTATCGGCATTATGGATCACCGTTGCCCGCACAGATGTGCTTCCTTGTTCTTTGGCCGCAATGAGGAAAGCGGCATCCGCTGCGTCTATCACGGCTGGAAATTCGACGTCGATGGCAATTGCGTCGATATGGCCAA